>JAGQQZ010000156.1 GCA_020425915.1 Planctomycetota bacterium
AAAAAAAAAAACGTGACACGTGTCTGGCTGTGTTCGGCGTTGCTCGCGTTGACGAGCCTCGCCCTGTTCAAGGTGCGGTGACCATGGCGCGGGCGAAGCGGAGGGCACAACCGGCGGAACGGATCTACGAGCTGGACTGGCTCATGCTGGCCGTGGTCTGCCTCTGTTGCGTTGGCCTGACGATGGCGGTCTCGGTCCAGGGGGCGAAGCACGGCGCCGAGTTCGCCGTGCGCGAACAGGGCGCGAAGCTCATCGCCGGCCTCGTGGCGCTCGTCACGATGTCGTTGTTCCCGCTCGGACTGCTCCGTCGGTACGCGAAGCACCTGTTCGCCGTAGGGATCGTCCTGGTGCTCGCCACGCTGTTCTTCGTCGACGAGCGCAAGGGGGCGACCCGTTGGCTTCGATTCGGCGGAACGAGCTTCCAGCCGGTCGAATTCGCGCGCATCGCGTTGATCGTGCTGACTGCGACCGTGATCGCCAAGGTCGGCGCTCGCCGGGCAGAATTCCGTGCTGGGTTCATCCCGGTGCTGACGCCCGCCGTGATTCTCGCGGCGGCCCTCGCGCTCCAGCCCGATCTCGGGAACGCGCTGCTGACGATGACGCTCGCGTGCGCGATGGCCGTCTCCTGCGGGGTCGCGTTGCGGTGGTTCTTCCTCGCGGCCTTGCCGTTGATCCCGGCGCTCGTCGTCGCGGTTCGCGGCTACCAACTCGATCGCATCCACGGCTTCCTCGGCGACGAGCCGCCACTGCAGGTCCAGCGGTCGTTGACCGCGATCGGATCCGGCGGCTTCGCCGGGACCGGCGTAGGAAATGGCTGGATGAAAATGGGTTTCGTGCCCGAAGCGCAGAATGACTTCGTATTCGCCATCATCGGCGAGGAGCTCGGGCTCGTCGGCGCGATCTTTGTCTTGGGGCTGTTCGCCCTGATCGGTTATGTAGGTTTCCGGCTCGTGCTCACTCTGCGCGATCCGTTCCACCGCTACGTGGTCTTCGGCTGCACGTTCGCGATCTGCATGCAGGCTCTGGTCAACCTGCTGGTCACGACGGGCATGGCGCCGGCCAAAGGGATCGACTTGCCGCTGGTCAGTAGCGGCGGGACGAATCTCGTCGCGACACTCGCGATGGTGGGGCTGATCGGCAATGCGGCGCGCGCCGACAGTGCGGTTTAGCGCGGATCGTCGCGCGTATCTCAGGGAGGGCCCCATGGGCCAGATCGAACGGTACGGACTCTACGTTCTCGTCCTCGTCATTTTCTTGATCCTCGGAGTCGCGATCTGGGGAGACGACTCGCAGGCCGTCACGACGCCACCGAACACCGACCTCGCGGTTCGCGAGCAGCTCGCCGAGTCGAGCGAGCAGGACGAGGAAGCGGCCCGCTCGCTCAGCGAGGCGTTGCGCGGTCAGTTCGCCGCGGCCGAGTACGACGACCCGAGCCCGAAGCCGGATCCGAAGTCGGACGTCATGAAGATGACGGCGGCCGATCTCGTGCTCGGCGACGTGCCGGCGCCGAGGTCGGACACGATCGACGGGCCCGCGGCGAAGCCGGAGCCGAAGGTCGAGGACGAGCCCGCGCCGAACCGGCCGATCAAGGGGTTGCCGGACCTGCGCCGCTACAAGGTCTCCAAGGGCGATACGCTGATGGAGATCTCGAAGAAGTTCCTCGGCTCCGCGCGGCAATGGCAGCGGATCGTCCAGCTCAACCCGCAGATCGACCCCGATCAACTCGACGTGGGCACCACCTTACTGATCCCGCACCGCGAAGACGTGCTCGAGGATCACCTGCGCTCGATCCGTCGCACCGGCGGGACCTACACGGTCGTCAAGGGTGACAGCCTCGCGCGCATCGCCAAGCGACTGCTCGGCAGCGAGAAGTACGCGGCGCAGATCCGGGCGGCCAACGACGTCAAGAACGTCCGGAAGCTGCAGCCCGGTGACGTGCTCGTGATCCCCGCGGTGGAGACGGACTAATCGTCGCGCCGCGGCATTTCGGTCTCGTCAGTGGGGGGACCGGAGGTCACCTCTGGCCAGCGGTCTCGCTGTCGGCAGCGCTGCACTCGGCGGGCCATCGCACGAGTCTGTTGACCGAGGGGCGCGAGATCGAGCGCAGCCTGCTCGAGCGCGCGGGCTGCGACTCCGTGGCGCTGCCGAGGGGTGGCAACGGGGTCCGTCGCCTGGCGCGATTGCCGCAGTCGACGTTGGCCGCGCGGCGCGTACTCCGCGAGCAGGAGATCGACGCGGTGATCGGCACCGGCGGTGGTGCGACGGTCCCGGTCGGTCTCGCAGCACGGTTGCTCGGACTCCCGCTCTGCCTGCTGGAACAGAACGCCGTCGTCGGTCGCGCGAACCGAATGCTCGCCCCGTTCGCCCAGCGACTGTACCTCGGTCTGCCGAGCCACCGCGCGTCGGGCAAGGCCGTCCTGACCGGAACGCCGCTGCGGGGTGAGTTCGGTTGTGTCGAGCGGTCGCGAGCGCGGGAGGAATTCGGCCTCGATCCGAACACGCCGGTCGTCGTCGTCACCGGTGGGAGTCAGGGCGCCGAAGTGCTCAACACGTTCGTGCCGCCGGCGCTCTGCGCCCTCGGTGAGCCGTTGCAGGTTGTCCACCTCAGCGGCGAGGGCAAGGACAGTGCGGTCCGATCGCTGTACGCACCGGGCAGCGACGACGGTGTCGAGGCGATCGTCCGACCGCTGTCGCTCGAGATCCCCAAGCTCCTCGCCGCCGCCGATCTCGTCGTGTGTCGCGGTGGAGGTTGCACCGTCGCCGAGTTGATTGCGACCGGTCGCCCGGCCCTGATCGTTCCCTATCCGCACCACCGCGACCGGCAGCAGTTGCACAACGCGCGGCTGCTCGAGCGCGTCGACGCCGCTGTGGTCGTCGAACAATCCGAGATGTCGGTGTCCGTGCTCGCGGCCAGACTTCGCGAGCTGCTGTCGGATCCGATGGCGCTCGCGGAGATGGGTCAGCGCGCGCGAACCGTTGCCCCGCAGGACGCGGCAGCCACGATCGTCGAGGACCTCGAGGGCGTCGTCGGATGATGCGTATCGGCAGCAACCGCGTGCACTTGGTCGGCATCGGTGGAGCGGGTCTCTCCGCACTCGCGCGGATGCTGCATCGTGCGGGTGGTGAGATTACCGGCAGTGATGCCGTCGAGAACGAGGTCGTACACGCGCTGCGCACCGAGGGGGTCGAGGTGTGGAGCGGTTCCCATCCGGAGCGTGTCCGTGGCGAGAACGGCTACGTCGTGCGCTCGGCAGCCGTGCCCACGACCGATCGTGAGGTCCTCGAGTGCGAGCGACGCGGGTTCACGTCGTTGCTGTACGCCGAGGCCGTCGGCCGGCTCTCCGAGGGGAAGCGGACGCTCGCGATCGCGGGCACGCACGGCAAGACGACGACGACCGGGATGACCGTGGCAGGGCTGCGCGGCAGCGGCATCGATCCGTCCCACCTGATCGGTGGTGAGATCCCCGAGTTCGGCGGCAACGGACACGGTGGCGCGGACGACGTATTCGTCGTCGAGGCCTGCGAGTTCAACCGGTCGTTCCACCACCTGCGGCCGTACAGCGCGGCGGTGCTGAATCTGGATCGCGACCACTTCGACTGCTATCCGTCGAACGACGAGCTGATCGAGGCGTTTGCCGGCTACGTCGCGCGCGTGCGGCCCGGGGGGACCGTGTTCGTGCACGACGCGATTCCGTCGTTGATCGTCGATTCGGTCTGCAAGCAGGTCCGCGTCGTCCGTGTCGGGGAGGGTTTGTTCGCCGACTACCGCGCGATCGACGTCGCGTCGAACCTCGGCTGCTATTCGTTCGTGCCGCTCGTGTTCGGGGAACGGTTGCCACGGGTGGAGTTGCGGCTGCCTGGCCGGTTCCAGATGACGAACGCGCTGTTCTCGATCGGTCTCGCGCAGTCCGTCGGTGCCGATGCGGCCGGTGTGGCGCGCGGGTTGTCGGCCTTCGACGGTGTGAGGCGACGCTTCGAGTTGCACACCGGCGCGGGTGGTGGGGTGCTCGTCAACGACTACGCCCACCATCCGGAGGAGCTTCGCGTCGTGCTGCGCGCCGCGCGGCAGCGCTTCCCGGGGAAGCGGCTCCTCGCCGTGTTCCAGCCGCACCAGCACGAGCGCACCGAGCAGTTGTTCGACGAGTTCGCGGACGCCTTGTCGCTCGCCGACGAGTGCATCATCGCGGAGATCTACGGCGCGCGCGAGAACGGCAGGCCGCCGGCTGTGACGGCGTCGGATCTCGCCGGTGCGGTGCGAACGGCCGGTGTTCGTGCGGCGGTCGGCGCGAGCCTCGACTCGCTGCCCGCGCTCATTCTCGAACGGCGCCAGGGCGACGATCTCATCATGATCCTCGGCGCTGGTGATGTCGCCGACGTCGTGCATGATGTCGTCACCAGGATCTGACCCCGATGACCGACGACACGCTCGCACTCGCACTCCGTTCCATCCAGGGCGTCGTGCGTACGCAGTTCGCGTTGGCGCCGCTGACCCATGTTCGGATCGGCGGCCCGGCGGAGTTCTTCGTCGAACCGTGGTCGGAACGTGACGTCGCGACCGTGGTGCGGGCCTGCAAGGACCTCGACGTCCCGCTGCACGTGCTCGGCGGCGGCAGCAACGTGTTGATCCCGGACGAGGGCGTGCGCGGTGTCGTCATGCAGCTCGCGTCGCTGAACCGGATCGTGCGCGACGGCGATCGCGTGACGGCGGGTGCCGGCGTCAGCCTCGCGACCTTGATGCGTGGCGTCCGTACCGAAGGTCTCGCCGGACTCGAGCAGCTCTGCGGCATCCCGGCCCACGTCGGCGGAGCCGTCGCGATGAACGCGGGGACCAAGGACGGGGAGACCTTCGACACGCTGGTGTCCCTGACCGTCGTCGACGCCGACGGCGAGATCCGGGTACTCGGCAAGGACGACTTCCATCCGTCGTATCGCAACGGTGGCCTGGGCGACCAGATCGTCGTGCACGCCACGTTCGAACTGCGCGAAGACTCGCCGAAGGCGATCTACGACCGGTTCGAGGCATCGCTGAAGGCGCGCAACGCGAGCCAGCCCGTCACCGAGCGCAGCCTCGGCTGCGTGTTCACGAACCCCGGCACCGGCTCGGCCGGCCAACTCATCGAGGCCGCCGGCTGCAAACTGATGCACGAAGGCGGCGTCAGCGTCAGCGGCAAGCACGCGAACTACTTCGTGAACGACGGAACCGGAACGGCGGCGGACTTCCGGCGCTTGATGGACCGAGTCGTGGCGCGCGTGAAGCAGGATGCGCACGTCGAGTTGACGGCGGAGATCAAGCTTTGGTGATGCTGCGGGCCTTGATCTAGCGAGAGCTCTCGAGCGCTCGGGCTCGGAAGCGGACCGACGCGACGGCGAAGGGGGCGGGCTGACGGACGCGCGTCGTGGGAAGTCACATCGTGGCGGGTGCTTTCCAAGATCGGGGAAGCTGATGGCCACGATCGGGAGTGCGGACCTGGCGCGCGCCCGCCAACTTCGGCGCCCGCAAGGCCGGCGGGCGCTCGCCACCATCGGGAAACCCGATGCTCCACGATAAGGCGCCCGCTAAAAAAGTTGGGCTAGTCGGCAAGCCGACTAGCCCAAGCCACACCATTCGCAACCAGACGAGGGTTCGTTTACCTGAACCGGTAAGCGCGACGCAGCTCTCGTCGCACCTGCCGCAGGTCACGCTCGACCTGACGGCGGATCAGACCACCGAGCCCTCGACGAATCTCGCTTTCCACGATGGAGTCGAGGGCGACGGACCGGTGCAAGACCGGGTCGTAGACCTCGACGTAGGTGGGAGTGGCGGTGTCGACATTCTCCCGCGACGCAGATGCTTCCGCTGCGAGAGTCTCCCGACGTGACGTCTCTAGGACGGCCGCGGCAGCACGTTGCGACGCGATTCGTCTTTGATTCGCCTGAGCAAGAGCTTCACGCGAGTCTCGTTCTCTCCCTTCGAGTTGGGCCACCGTCAGCCCATCTCGTTCGACTTTCGTGACCAACGACTTCGGGAGGGTGACTTGCCCACCTTCGACGCGAATCACGTAGTCGGAATCGGTCTCTTCGATCAGGACTCCCACGAGGATCCGAGCGCGCATCGCGTCCGCATCCGGCGGGCTGAAGTGGAACTTGTCGGCGAGGGCCGGGGTTCCGAGGGCCAAGGCCAGAAGGACGTGGGCTACGCTGCGGGTCGAAATCATCGGAGGAGTCGGGGTCGTCGAACTTCGAATACTCGAAGGCCCTGATTCTAAGGGGTTTGCGACGATCCGCAGCCCCCGGGCGTAGGCCGCCTTGGCATGGGCGGATCGGGTTGCGGGCGAGCGTGGGCGAATCGGCGTGTCAGTGCGCGTCGAGCCAGGTCGGCCCGTGGCCCATCGTCGCGACCAGCGGAACGCGCAGGTCCGCAGCGCTCT
Source organism: Planctomycetota bacterium (assembly GCA_020425915.1). Classification (GTDB taxonomy): domain Bacteria; phylum Planctomycetota; class UBA1135; order UBA1135; family UBA2386; genus JAGQQZ01. The sequence goes on from JAGQQZ010000156.1 coordinate 6,408, forward strand.
CCATCGCCGTCCGCACGACGTCCTGCGCGACGTCCAGTTCGTCCTTGGGCACGTCGAGCACGAGTTCGTCGTGCACCTGGAGTAGCAGTCGCGATGCGAGCCCGCGCGAGCGGATCTCCGCGTGCAGTTGCAGCATCGCGCGCTTGATGATGTCGGCGGCCGTGCCTTGGATCGGCGTGTTGACCGCCATGTTCTCGGCCGCCGAGCGGAGCATGCCGTTCGACGAGTCGATGTCCGGCAGCGGGCGACGGCGACCGAACAGCGTCCACACCTCGCCGGTGGCGCGCGCGTTCTCGAGCGTCGTCTCGAGGTACTGCTTCACCTTCGGGAGAGCCTTGAAGTACGCGTCGATGAAGTGCTTCGCCTCCTTCATCGACATGCCGGTCTCGCTGGCGAGCCGGTGCGGCCCCATCCCGTACATCAAGCCGTAGTTGATGGCCTTGGCCTGCGAGCGCAATTCGGGCGTGACCATGCCCGGCAGCATCCCGTGCACGAGCGCGGCAGTGCGCGCGTGGATGTCCTCGCCGGCTCGGAACGCGTCGCAGAGCGCTTGATCCTCCGAGACGTGCGCCAAGATGCGCAGCTCGATCTGGCTGTAGTCGGCGGACAGCAGGACCCAGTCGTCGTCGCGCGCGATGAACGCGCGCCGGACCTCGCGACCCTCGGCGGTCCGGATCGGGATGTTCTGCAGGTTCGGGTTGTCCGACGACAGTCGTCCGGTCGCGGCCACGGCCTGGTTGAACGACGTGTGGATCCGACCGGTCTTCGGGTTGACCATCGTCGGCAGGCTGTCGACGTAGGTGCTCTTGAGCTTGGCGAGCTGTCGGTAGTCGAGGATGAGCCGCGGCACCTCGTGGTGCTCGGCGAGTTGCTGCAGGATCGCGGCGTCGGTCTTGAACTGGCCGGTCTTGGTCTTCTTCGGCTTGATGCCCGCGGCGTGGTGCACCTCGAGGTCGGAGAACAACACCTTGCCGATCTGTGCGGGGGAGTTGAGGTTGAACGGCTCACCGGCACGCTCGTAGATCCGCTGCTCGATGTCCTCGATGCGCTTGGCGAGGTCCTTCGACATCCGGCCGAGGTGCTCGAGCGAGACGCGGATGCCCTCGCGTTCCATCGCTTCGAGCACGTCGATCAACGGCACCTCGAGGTCGCGGAACACGCCGGTGAGCTCCGACTCCTCGAGCTCCGGCTCGAGCTTCTCGCGCAGGCGCCAGGTGAAGTCGGCGTCCTCGGCGGCGTAGCGCCCGGCCAGGTCGATGTCGACCAGGTCGAACGTGATCTGCTTTTTGCCGGTGCCGAGCAGTTGCTTGGTCGGGATCTTCTTGTAGCCGAAGTAGCGCAGCGCGAGCGCATCGAGGTTGTGCTGGCCGACGCCTGGTGAGATCAGGTACGAGGCGAGCATCGTGTCGAACTCGACGCCGCGCACCGTGATGCCGGCGTTCTCGAAGACGTGCAGGTCGTACTTGATGTTCTGTCCGGTCTTGCCGAGATCGGGGTCCTCGAGCACGTCGCGGACCGCGTCGAGCAGCGCGTCTCGGCCACCTTCGAGGATCGGTTCGGTGAGATTGAACGGCACGTAGTAGGCGCGCCCGGACTCCGAGCAGAACGAGATGCCGACCAGTTCGGCGAGCATCGGGTCGAGGCTCGTCGTCTCGGTGTCGACCGCGAATCGCCCGGCGGTGCGCATCTCGTCGAGCATCGCGCGCAGCGCCGACTCATCGCGGACGATTCGGTAGTCCTGCTCGAGTTTCTCGGCGATCTTCTCGTCCTGCGGCAACGACGCCTCGAGCCGTTCGAACTCGAGCTCGCGGAACAGCTCGCGCAGCGCCGTGTAGTCGGGCTTCGGCACTTCGAGCGCGGTGGCCGGCGTGTCGAGCTCCAGGTCCGTACGGATCGTGACGAGATCGCGGGAGAGCAGCGCGAGGTCCCGGTTCTCGGCGAGCGCCTTGCGGATCGACGGTTGCTTGACCTCGTCGCAACGATCGAGCGCCTGGTCGAGCGTGCCGAACTGCTCGAGCAAGGTCGCAGCGGTCTTCTGGCCGACGCGCGGCACGCCCGGGACGTTGTCGGACGAGTCGCCCAGCAACGCGAGCAGGTCGCTGACCTGTTCGGGTTCGACGCAGAACTTCCCGACGCACCCTTCGCGC
>JAGQQZ010000157.1 GCA_020425915.1 Planctomycetota bacterium
AAGTTGTTGGCGCCGTACGTGTCGACGTAGTGTTGGATCTCGTCGATGACGTCGATCGGGGGACGCGCGTACCACCGCGTCGTCCACATGTTCGGCGACGAGCAATACGTGCACTGGTACGGACACCCACGCGTCGCCAGGATCGGCACGGTCCGACCGTAGTGGATCCCGGTGACGAGACGGTTCTCGTCGTAGGCGCGGACGTCGAACAGGTCCCATGCCGGCCATGGGATCTCGTCGACGTTGCGGATTCGATCGCGCCGCGGGTTCTGATGGATCGTGCCGTCACCCTCGCGATACGCGATGCCAGGGATGACGGTGGTGTCGACGCCGAGCTCGAGTGCACGGAACAGCGCGACCGCGGTCTCCTCGCCCTCCCCGAGGACGACGAAGTCGATCGGCGCCTGCTGCATCGACATCTCGTACACGGCCGTGAAGTGCTCCCCACCGCATACGATCGGGGTATCGGGGAACCGTGCGCGGATCTTGTGGAGCAACTCGCGCACGATCGGCCACGCGTACGACCACATGCTCGTGACACCGATGGCCTCGGCGTCCGGGTCGATCCGCTCGACGACCTCGTCGGTCGACAGGCCGATCCGCCAGATGTCGCCATCGACGATGTGCTGTTCGGGCGCCTCACCGAGCGCGTCGACGACCGACACGTCGTGCCCATCTTCCCGTAGCACCGACGCGATGTACGCCAGCCCGAGCGGCAGGCTCGGACGCAACGCGGTCAGCCCGTTCTTGTTGATGTAAACGGGCGGATGGATCAGCTGGAGCTTCATGCAGGTGCGCGCGGCGAGAGGGACCCGGTCCGGCAAGTCCCCTCGGGACTATACCATGCACATCGGCACGTGGGCCGGGTCGCCGCAATAATCAGCACCGAATCAAGACTGTTTCGGCGGCATACGCCTCACGGCATCAGAGGCCGGTCGAGAGGTCGGATCCGGGGCGCTCCGTCACTCCTTGGACGCGTCCGGCTTGGTGATCTTCAGCACGGCTGCCGGAGCCTCGATCACGACCTTCTCGCCACCGCGCTCGACGGTGATCGTCGCATTCTCCGCCTCGAGTTCACGCAGCGCGTAGCGCAGGCTGACCAGTCCGCGGATCGCGTTCCCGTCGACCGCGACGATGCGATCGCCGGCCGCGAGTCCCGCGCTCGCGGCCTTGCCATCGGCGTTGACCTCGACGAGATCGAGGTTGCGCTTGCCACCGAACTTCACGCCCCAACTCGCTCCCATCGAATCGACGAGCCGGATGCTGCCGGGCCCGGCGTCACCGCTTTCTCCGACCCCCTCGCTCGACAGTCGCTCGGGCAGGTTCGCGGCACCGAGCGCACTCAGAGCCACGACGGTCGCGGTGTGGCGTTGATACTCCGGCACCGCGACGTCGAACGTGTCCCACTGGCTGTGCCAGGTGTAGCCGAAGTAGTCGACGCGCCCCTTCAGGCCCCAGCCGAACGCCGGCACGCGGGCGGCGAGGAACGACGCGTGGTCGCTTCCCCCCCGCGCCGCGATCGTCGGTCGCGACTTGAGCTCGAACACCGGACCTTCGAAGTCCGGGTCCGGCGGCGTCAGGGTCAGGAGTGGCGCGACGACTCTCTCCATCGGCTCGAACGCGGCGTCGTTGACGGTGAGGCTCTGGGCCCAGTTCGTTCCGGTGTCGTGGTTGAAGACGATCTGCACGCTCTTCATCGACGTGCGGCGTCGTGTGACGTGCTCGCGCGAGCCGAGCAGCCCCTGCTCCTCACCGCCCCACAGACAGAACCGAATCGTGCGTTCGGGCTTCGCGCCGACGGCTGCGAGGATGCGCGCGGCTTCCATCGTGGTCGTCGTGCCCGTGCCGTTGTCGGTCGTGCCCGTCGCTTGGTGCCAAGAGTCGAGGTGGCCGCAGACGACGACGACTTCCTCCGGCTTCGTCGTTCCGGGAATCTCCGCGATGACGTTGTGTAGCGTCACGCCCTCGGTGTTCCAGCGGTTGCGGATGTCGAACTCCACCTCGATCTCACCGTGCTCGTCGAGCAACGCCTGGATCCGGTCGGCTTGATCCTTGCGCACGACGATGTCAGGAATCGTCGGCAGCCGCTCGGCATCCCGAGGACGATTGCGATCGGCGAAGACCCGAATCCGATTCGGATACTCTTCGCTACCGGAGGAAGCCTTGACCCAGCCCGCGATCGAGTGCTCCGCAAGATAGGCGTCGAGTTCCTCTGCGGTCCGTTCGCCGTCGCGGAACAGGAACGCCCCCTCGAGCCGATCGCGGATCGCCTCGAACTCCTCGGTCGTCGACGGCGCCAGGAACATCGGACCACGCTGACGCCCCTTGGTGGGCGCGGTGAACGCGGGCGTCGCGATCTGCAGGTCCATCGCGACGGGTTCGATGACCCGACCCTGCCATTGGCCACGATCCCAGCCGATCGGCCAAGTCGCCCACTCCTCGAGCTGGACTTCGAGCCCCATCTTCTCGAACTCGCCCTTCGCCCATTCGCAAGCCAGCGTGAAGTTCCGCGAACCGGTCAGGCGATGCCCGATCGAGTTCGTCAGGTGGTCGAGGTAGGCCATGACTCGACTGTTCTCGAGCCCTTCGTGCTTGATCCGCGCCACCAGGTCGTCATCGACCAATGGCGCTGGCGCGGAGGCCTCGACCGCCGTCTGGGCCGGGACGACCGATGCGAGCAAGGAGAGAACGAGAGTATGTCGCAACTTCGGGAGGAGACTCATGCGGCGGCCTTGGGGTTGTGAGGAACCCCGGGATTATGCCGGCTTCGCCACCGGTGCGCACCGGGTCCGCCGGTACCGTCCGTGCAACGAGTTGGTCGAGCCGAGCGCGTGCCGGACGCGCTCAGGCGGGGCGCACGGCAAGCTGCTCCGCGATCCGTTCGAGCCGGGTCTCGATGCGATCCACCGTCGATCCGAGCGTGGAGGTACCCGCCGTGATGCCCACGGTCATCGTGTCCGCGAACCAACGCGTGCGCAGATCGTCGGGCCCCTGCACGTGATACGTCTGGGCGCCGGCGCTCCGGCAGATCATGACCAGTTGCGCGGTGTTGTTCGAGTTCCGACCACCGACGACCACGACGAGGTCACATCGACCCGCGAGCTCGCGAGCGGCACGGGTCCGCGCCTTGGTCGGCTCGCAGACCGTGTCGACGAAGTGCACGTCGGCGTCCGGATTGGCCGCCCGGATCGCGGCGAGGGTGTCCGCCGCGTGTTGCTCGGGGACGGTGGTCTGGCACAACACACCGAGCCGAGCGTGCGGATACGACCGGACCTGAGCAGGGCCCGCGACGACGGTCGCAGCGCGAAGATCACCGATCAGTCCCCGCACCTCGACGTGCCCGGGGCGACCGATGACGATCACGTGTCGGTCGTCGGCCTCGAGCGCCAAGGCCGCGTCGTGCGCGCGCGTCACGAGCGGGCATGTCGTGTCGATGAGTTCCTTGCCGTCGAACCGGAGCGCCCGCCGCTCGCGGTCGCTGATCCCGTGCGCCGTGACGAGCACCTCCCGCGTCGTCGGGGGAACCGCCCGGTCCTCCGCGACCATCCGGAAACCGCGCTGGCGCATCCGATCGATCACGACCTCGTTGTGGACGAGTTCGCCGAGCACGGTCGTCTCCTCCGGTCGGCGAACCTGCCACGCGACCTCGAGCGCGTCTCGAACGCCGAAACACATGCCCATCGCGTCCGCTCTGATGATCCTCATGGGTCCTCGCTTTGTGTTGCAAAGTCTATACTTTGCAATGCCAAGCCAGACCCGTCAACCACCCTCCGCCGACCAGGCTGCGATTCGCAACCCACCGTGCTGGGTCGCGAACAGCGGTTCGAGCTTCAGGCCCGTGTGCCGCACGAGCCGCACGTCGCCACTGACGATCGCCAGCCGCCAGCCTCGGCGCGCCGCGCGCAAGGCGTGGCCGATTCCGGCGTAGAGGTCCCGCAGTGCCCGCGGCGCATCGAGCCGGACGCCGTAGGGAGGATTGCAGACCACGACACCCGGAGGAACGCTCGAATCGGCGCACATCTCGAGCGTCTCGCGGAACGCGCGGCGTTCCCATCCGATTCCCACGACTCCCGCGCGCTCGGCGTTCTCTCGCGCATGCCGCACGGCTCCCGCGTCGCGGTCGCTCGCGAAGACGCGCACTGCCGAACCAACCCCTTCGGGGCACGCCCCCCGATTTCGAATTCGCGACCAGACCGACTCGTCGAACCCGACGAGATGCTCGAAAGCGAACGAGCGAAGCCGACCCGGCGCCAGGCCCTGCGCGTTGGCCGCGGCCTCGATCGCGATCGTACCCGATCCGGTGAACGGATCGACGAGCGGGCCCTCGCGCCCCGTCCAGCCCGAAGCCCGCACCAGCGCTGCTGCGAGGTCCTCGCGCAATGGCGCTTTCCCGCTCGCGAGTCGCCAGCCGCGCCGATGCAAGGGCGCGCCCGAGGTGTCGATCGAAACCTGACAGACGTTGTGTTCGATCCGCAGGTGGATGCCGACGCCCGACTCGTCGTCGATCTCGCACCCGACCTCCGCGAGCGCCTCGGCAGCGCGCTGCTCGATCGCACCCGAGTGATAGAGCTTCGACTTCTTCGCCCGCGCTCGCACTCGAACGCGGCAACCGCGGCCGAGCCATCGCCCCCACTCGAGGTTGCCGAGCTTCCGCCTCAACTCTGGCAGTCGGGCGCAACGAAACTCCGCGATGCGCACCAGCACGCAGATCGCCAACGAAGAACCGAGGTTCACGCGGTAGACCGAGGCCCAGTCACCGTCGAACTCGATTCCACCGGGCACGGCGCGCGCGCGCTCGACACCGAGCCCCTCCAGTTCCTCGAGCAGCCAGGGCTCGAGGCCCGGTGCACAGGCGGCGAAAACTCCCAGACGTTCGTCAGGCATCCGTGTCGCGACGCAACGCGTCGCGGTCCGCCGAACCAGGTAGACCCCAGCCGATGTCGTATCCGAACAGCTCGCGTACGTTCCGCGCCCCGAAGCTCTCGTCGAGGACCTCCAGATCTTCCGGACGCACGAGCGCGGGGTGCTCGACGCCCATCGCGTGGCACAGCTGCAGGATCTCCTTGCGCAGCGTGACCAGGTAGTTCGCGAACCGAACCGCCTTGTCCCTCGGATCGAGTCCGTGCGTCAACCAGCGATTCTGCGTCGCGACGCCGGTCGGACAGTGGCCAGTGTGACATCGCTGGGCTTGGATGCATCCGATCGACAGCATCGCCTCGCGCGCCACGTTCACGAGGTCGCAACCGAGCGCGAACGCGAGCAACGCCGTCTCCGGGAAACCGAGCTTGCCCGAGCCGATGAACACGACACGATCGGTCAAGCCGCGCTCGGCGAACGCCCGGTACACACGCGAGAAGCCGATCTTGAACGGGAACGCGACGTGGTCGCTGAACGTCAGCGGCGCAGCTCCCGTGCCGCCCTCGCCACCGTCGATCGTGACGAAGTCGACGCCACGGTCCGTCTTCGCCATCGCTTCGCACAGATCGTTCCAGAATCCGGCCTCACCCACCGCGGACTTGATCCCGACCGGCAGACCGGTCGCCTCGGCGATGCGCTCGACGAAGTCCAACATGCTGTCGACACAGCGAAACTCCGTGTGACCGGTCGGGCTGATGCAATCGCGCCCCATCGGAATCCCCCGGATCCTCGAGATCTCGGGTGTGATCTTCGCCGCGGGCAGCACGCCGCCGAGGCCGGGCTTCGCGCCTTGGCTGAGCTTCACCTCGATGGCCCGCACCGGCTTGGAAGCGCAGACCTCGACGAGCTTCCCGAAGTCGAAGCGGCCATCATCGGACCGCGCGCCGAAGTACGCCGTGCCGAGTTGCCACACGAGATCTCCACCGAGCTCGTGATGCGGCGAGATCCCACCTTCACCGGTGTTGTGGAGGCAGGAGGCGAGTTTCGCCCCACGATTCAAGGCCTCGATCGCGGCACCGCTGAGCGACCCGAAGCTCATCGCCGAGATGTTCAGCACGGACGTGGGCCGGAATGCGTGTCGTCGCCCGCGCGCTGCACCGAGCACCTTCGCACACGCGATCGGATGGTCGGGGTCGTAGCCGGGTTCACCCTTGTGCGGCGTCGGCAGCGGGAATGCGCCGTGCTTGATGATCAAGTAGTTCGGCGACTGCTCGAGATCGTTGTCGGTACCGAACCCGAAGTAGTTGTTCTGTAGCTTGGCCGACGAGTAGACCCAGCGCCGTTCGTCACGTGTGAACGGACGCTCTTCGTCGTTGTCCGTGACGATGTACTGGCGGAGCTCAGGACCGACCGCCTCGAGGATGTAGCGGAAGTGCCCGATGATCGGGAAGTTCCGCAGCACGGCGTGCCTGCGCTGGCAGAGGTCGTAGACCGCGACCATCACGAGCACACCGAGCGCCACCCACAACGCGATCGCCATTCGCTCAAACGTCCCTTCCGCCCGCGACGATGCAAGCGATTTCGTGCCGACGGCGTCCGCCACGCCTTACGCTCGTCGGCGTGAACGATCCCGTCGAGATCCTGGGTTCGACGAGCGAAGAACTCGCCGGTTGCGCGCGTGAACTCCTCGACCGCGGCGCAGGATGCGCCGCTCGGATCTACCGTTGCGCGCACCGCGAGGGTCGCTTCGACCCCGACGGCCTGGGTCTCGGAACCGCTGCATCCGCGGGTTGGCGCGACTCGTTCCGCTTCCGACTGCCGACGGTGTCGCGGGTGATCGAGGAGCCGACGGAACGCGGAGCGTTGGTACGGAAGGCCATCCTGGTGACGCACGACGGCCTCGAGTTCGAGACCGTCGACGTTCCGATCGGCACACGCCGTTCGTCGCTCTGCGTTTCGACGCAGGTCGGATGCCGAATGGCCTGCCGGTTCTGCGAGACCGGCCGCATGGGATTGCTGCGCAACCTGACGGCGGCCGAGATCGTCGGACAGGTCGTGGCGGTCCGCGCCCTGGGCTGGAAACCGCGCAGCATCGTGTTCATGGGGATGGGAGAAGCGCTCGACAACGCCGACGAACTCCTCCGTGCGCTCCGGATCCTCACCGATCGGAACGGACTGGCGTTCGCCCACGACCGTCTGACCGTATGCACGGTCGGACACGTCGCCGGCATCCAACGCTTGGCCGAGCTCGGCTGGAAGCGACTCAACCTGTCGATCAGCCTGAACGCCGCCGACGAGGAAACGCGCCGCGCCATCATGCCGGTCGCGGGACGAACGACGCTTGGCGAATTGCAGGCAGCCCTGGTCACGTATCGACAGCGGGACAACTTCCAACTCGGTGTCCACTACTGCCTGATGCCCGGGATCAACGCCACCGAACGCGACGCTCGGGCCGTCGCCGCGTTCTGCCGGCCGCTCGGCCGCGTGCTCGTCCAGGTCATTCCCTACAACCCGGGGTCGAACCCGATCGCACGCCCGCCGACGGATCACAAGGTCGCGGAGTTCGTCGACTGGCTCCGCGACGCCGGGCTGCGCGTGCGACGACGGATCACGAAGGGGCGCGGCGTCATGGCGGCGTGCGGTCAACTCGGGGATCCCGCCTTGCGAGCGAGGGTTCGCGAGCGACGGACTCAAGCCGAACCGGGAGAACTGTCGAACTCTGCCACAGAGTGACACCCCACGACCGAGATCCGAAGCGAGTCCTGTTCGTCAGCCACGAGCCCGCGTTCGGCGGCGCCGAGCGCAGCCTGCTCGAGCTGATCGATCACCTGGATCGAGCTCGATTCGAACCCAGCCTGGCATGCTCCGCCAACGGGCCGTTGCCCGACGCAGCGGCTGACCTCGGCGTCCCGATCCACATCGTGCCGATGAAGTTCGCCGGCAAGTTCCGGAAGCTCCGGGGGCTGCTGCGCGCGGCGGACTCGATCTGCGAGATCGTCGCGAAGGAAGCGATCGACCTCGTCCATGCCAACACGCTGATCGCCGGCTATCCCGTCGTCCGGGCGGCGAGGACATGCGCCGTGCCGAGCGTGTGGCACGTGCGAGACCTGGACTACCCGTGGCTCGCCAAGCGCGCGCTGCACCAGGCCGACGCGATCATCGCGAACTCCCGGGCGACCGCGTCGACGATCGGAGACGATCGAGTGACCGTCATCCACAACGGCGTCGACGACCGGTTCTTCCAGCAACCCGATCGGCGCGCCGAAGTTCGCGCCGAACTCGGGATCGCGGCCCATGCCCCGCTCGTTGCGATCATCGGTCGACTCGACCCATGGAAGGGCCACAGCGTCCTGATCGATGCCGCCGCAACGCTTCGTCGCGAACTTCCCGGCGTCCACTTCCTCGTCGTCGGCTCCACACCGTTCGGGGACCCCAACGGGTATGGGAACGCGTTGCGCTGCCTCGCGAACACCGCGGGCGTCGACGATCGCGTCCACTTCCTCGGCGCGCGTGACGACGTGGCGCGAATCGTCGCCGCGTGCGACGTGCTGGCCCACCCGTCGACGTCACCCGAACCGTTCGGGCGTTCGATCGCGGAAGCGATGGCAGCCGGCGTCCCTGTCGTGGGCACCGACCACGGCGGCATCCCCGAACTCGTCACGCACGGTCACGACGGTCTGCTCGTGCCACCCTGCGATGCACCGGCCCTCGCGACCGCGCTCCATCACATGCTCGGCGACCACGAGTTCCGCGCGTTGGCAAGCTCGCGCGCCCGAGAGCGCGCCAACCGTTCGTTCCGCGCAGAACAGCACGCACTCGCCGTTCAGGAGCTGTTCGACTCCCTCCTGCCGGCGCACGGCCGCTCTCCCACCGCGCGCTCCGTGCCGGCGACGGTCTGATCTCGCGGCCCGACCGCCACGGACGTAGGCTCTCGCCATGCGCGCTGCACTCGCATGGATCTTCGTCTGCGTCATCCCCACTGGCTGCGCTACCCGCGGCATCGACGAGTGGCCGTCGATCACGCTCGGCTCGGTCGAGTTCGTCACCACGACCGAGTTCACCCAACGCTTGAACGTCGGTCCCGAGTCGGTCGAGTTCGGTGCGACGATCCACGGCGAGGAGCGTTACGACGTCACCGAGCATTCGACCGACGGAACGGTCACGCTGCACGTGCGTCGCGGCCGCATCTGGGGCGCCTTCCGAGAGGGGGAGGAGACGACCGAGTTCGATACGGCGCGACCCGACCCGCTGCCGCGCGCCGCCCAACCATGGGTCGACGCGCTGCTGCCGCATCAAGTGTTCGAGATCGACCCGAACGGGATCGTGCTGTCGGCGCGCGTCGTCGACGACCAGGGTAGGCTGTGCGAATCGAACGACCACGATCGCGAAACGGTGCAGGTCAGCTTCGTCCAGCGCCCACCGGACGGACCGATCGTCCGAGGCCGCACCTGGGATCCCGAGCTGGGCATCCACGAATGCACGCCGGACGGCTGCGTGGCGTTCGAGACCACCAACACGATCGCCGAGTTCGACGCCGACTCGATCACGATCGAGTCACGGGCGGAACCGCCGTCGTCCATCGATCTCCCCGGTTTCGAACCGATCCTGCGAAGGGTCGAGCTGTCTCGCCGTGACGGCCTGCCGATCACGATGCGCGTGACGGGCACGCAAGTCCGCGAGCAACGCGACGCCCGCCTCGAGATCGAGATGCGATGGGAACTGCAACGCGCCCCGACGCACGAACCCTGACAGCCGCGAATCGGTGTCGACGATCGCGACACTCGCACGTCGGCCCGACACGCTCCATGCGCGCGACCTGCCGCATCCGTGGCCAGACTTCGGGCGGGAGTTCTGGACTCTGTCTCGACGTCGTCGTGCGCGAGAAAGGAGACACGAACACGGAGGAACGACCGATGTCCACGACTCAACCGATCCAACCGACCGATCCCATCGACACCTCGCGCGAGCCTGCGCGGAAGAGGACCCCCACCACCGTCCGGGCCCCTGGCTCCCCGCCGCTGCCGTCCACGCTCGCCGATGCGGAGCGGCAGATCCGATCGGATCGCGCGCTCCGTCGCGCACTGTTCTGGCGCCCCCGGTTGCTCGAGCGGCTGGCGTCGCGTCTCGTCGATCGAGATCCGATCGCACGCGACAAGTTCGGGGAACCCGAACTGCTCGCAGCCTACCTCTGCAGCCTGCTGGAACGGTCCCGGGAACCGGAACCGGACCTGCGACTGCCGCGCGCTTGCGACGAGTAGCGGGTCGCGGAAGGTTCGCGGGCGATGCCCGTCGGTGACCGACGGGAGAGGGGTTCGCCCATCGTCCGCGCCGCGAAGGAGAGAGTTACCCCGCCAGGACTTGAACCTGAACTAGATGAACCAAAATCATCTAGTTCACGGCGTGCGACGGAATCGACTTTGGCACTTAGAAGACCTCTAGCGTTCGATTTCGATGGTTTCCAATGACGCACGCTTGACCAACACACACTGCCTTACACACACTCGGCGTCATGAGGAAGCCGAAGAAGACGCGCATCCTGAAGGCGGGCGTCGAGCAGGTGTGGACCCCGACGAAGGGCTGGCGATACCACGCGCGGTTCCGTTTCCGCGGTCAGGTGTTCGAGGGCAAGTGGTTCGTCACGCGCCGCGAAGCTGAGGCCGATCGAGCCGAGATGCAGGAGCGCGCCGAGCGGTCGACGCAACTCCGCAAGGCGTGGGCGCTGTCGTTCGCCATGGACCGGGTGACCGCGCGGCTCGAGTCGCTGAACCGCCGACCGGCGACGATCCGCGACCGGCGCAAGCGGTTCGAGGTGCTCAAGCAGTACATCGACGGCGACCAACCCGTCGCCGCGATCCAACGACGCGACCTCGAGGCGTTCGTCGCGAAACGGCTGCGGAACCACCGGATCGGAGACGACCGAAAGCCAGTCGCCGCCGTTCTCGCGCGCACCGTGCGCGCCGACCTCGTGGCGCTGGACTCCGTCATGAAGCTCGCCATGGAAGCGGGCGCGATCGCCGCGAATCCGGTCCCCGCCGTCCTCAAGAACTTGCCGACCGACCCCCGCGACCCGAACCGCCCGACCTTCCACGGCGGCGAACTCGGCGCGTGCATCGCCCGCATTCGCGAGTCCGAAGCCCCCGCCGCCGAACGCGACGCGACGATCATCGAGTTCATGGCCTACACGGCGATGCGCCTCCGCGAAGCCAGCGACCTCCGCGTCGGCGATGTCGACCTCGAGCGCGGCGTGCTCGTCATCGACGGCAAGCGTGGACGACGTGAGAAGCCGATGACGCCACAGGTCCGCACGCTCGTCGCCAAGCTCATGCTCGTCGGCGGTCGCAAGCCCGCGGACCGGCTCTTGCCGCTGACCTACCTCGGCTTGCAGCAAGTGTTCCGGCGATGGGCCGACCGCCTCGCGGAACCGCGCCTCAAGCCACACGCTGTGCGCCGCACGAGCGCGCTACAGATGGCGAAGCTCGGTGCCTCGGCGTTCAAGATCCGCGACCACCTCGGACACAAGACGCTGACGCAGGCGAACACGTACGTCGCCGCGGCGAAGTCGGCGTCCGCCGAGGAGATGCAGCTCTCGTTCGATGCGCCGAACGCCGATTCACAGGCCACGGCCTCGTCGTCCTAGCCTGCGCCATCCCGCACCTTTGACGAACCCCCGACTTGAGGGGCGATGCGCAAGGACCTCCGCCAGGAATCAGGGACAAGAACGGAACGCTCTAATCGAAACGTGGTCGATTGTGGGGTCGTGCTCCCAGGTTTCGGTACGCTCAGGATCGCATGCGCAGCCACTACGACCCCGTCATTCAGCATCTCATCGAGCAGCGCGTTCCTGAGCAGTATCGCGCACGATTCGAGCGATGGGTACTTCTTCCGCTGCAACAGCGGTGCGACATCGGCGGCGTGTTCTTCGAGTGCTGGCACGTCGTGTCGAGAGCCCGTGAACTCGAAAGTTCGGGCGACCTTGAGGTTCCTGCCGACCTTCAGGAAGTCCGCGGGACAGCAGCCGTGTTCTTGCGACTCGCATGGCTTGACATGACCCCCCCCGCGCACCGCGCGATAGCCGCCCTACTCAGCTTCGAGTTCGCGTTCGACGTATTTCGCGAGGAGTACACGACACACCCAGACTCGCATGAGTTCGTCTCGTTCCTCAAGGAGACGAAGCAGTGGACCGCGACGCACACATCGACGGTCCCAATGGTCCTGGTCGCCTGCACCAAGGCTCTCCGCGAGCGACTTCTAGAATCCAAGGACCGCGGCAATGGAATGGTCGTCGAGGACCACCTGCAATCGACTGTCCCCGAGCATCTGCGAGCCGGATTCCAGCGTTGGATCCTGACCCCGCTGGCCGAACGATGCCGCGTGGGACCGATCATGTTCGAGCCGTACAGTGTCGTGGCCCTCGCGCGTGCAATGGTCAACGCAGGAGAGATCTCGATTCCGGGCTTGATTCGCGAGGAACTCCAGACCGATTCGGAACCAGACGAGCGCTCCCACCTCGCGTCGGTCCTAGTGGTCTTCGACGTTGCAGTCGAAATCTTGCGGTCGCGCTTCAAGCGAAAACCGATCTCTCGCGATTGGGATCGGTTCTTCGAACAGTTCGGCGCGTGGTTACTCTCCGAAGGAGTCGAGAACGTCCCGATGGTCGCCGTGGCGTACTTCACCGTGATTCGAGACGACGCGAAGCGAAGCGGATGCACCGCGGCCACGCTGCTGGTGCTCACGGTAGCTGGCGGAATCGCGTTCTGGTCTGTTTGCTGCTAGGGCTCGCCCAAGGCTTGCGCGCGCTGTGACCCGTCTCCGTGCACTGTCGGAGGTGTCGCATCTGGGATTTCCGAACAGAAAAATCGCGTGTTCACGCGGCCCCGCCAACCCCGTTGTGAGCCACCGGAGGGAGCCGCGATCCGGCAGGACGCCACTGTGCCTGAGACACTCACCATGCTGCGGACTTCGCGAGTGCGTGTTGGGTGCGCCCTGGGTCCGCTATCGGCGACGCCACGGCGCATCCGTTACGACACGCCGCACGTCGTCCAGCGGAACCCGAAGCCCCACGCAGACCTCTAGTACCTGGCCCGGGGAGCAGAACTCGCCTTCCGCGGCAACGAGGAAATCGAACTCCTCGTAGCCATAGCGCGCGACAACGAACTTCCGACCGTCCTCGAGGTCCTGGACGAATGCCAGCTCGACGGAAAGCTCCTGCAGTGCCCGCAGGAAAACCCGACTCTCGAGGGCGAACGGAATGGTCATGACCGCTCGATCTTAGCAGTCAAGACTCTCGGGATTCTAGGCCAGCTGGAAACGAAGTTCCCGCGGGGCTTCCGTCTGCGAGATCTCGGCGAACAGGAAGCCATCGCGATCCTGAACACGCTGCTGTTCAAGGAGGTTGACCCAGACGCGCTTCAGCATCTCGCGCTTGTCAGCGCTCAGAGAACTCAGGGCGTGCTGCCACCATGCATGGCGGTCGTTCCCGAAACGCAGGAGCGACTGCTCAAGGGTTCGCTCGACGTGCTCCATGGCCTCTTCCTGAGTTGCACCGTAGCCGACAAGGCTGCCTGGCAGAGCGATGCACTCGAATCGCTCATCCTCGGTCTGGCGGATCTGGCCGCCTTCCTCAAGGACGTCCCAGCGCGCCTTGCGCCCCACGACGACGAAGAAGAACGGGCGTCCTCGATCGGATTCTGTGGGTGTGACTTCGCGTAGGGTCATGCTTTCAACGCCTCCCAGCGGTGTAGAAAGTATCGAACGTATATACCCCTCGAAGTTGGCTTTTGTTCGACTTTGAAAACATGTTTTCGTTTGTCATTCTTCACCACACAACATGGGTTCCTTCGGCTACGGCCGATTCTCGCGCTCACGGACCGATGAGACGGGAAGGCAGGACTCTCCGGCTGTCAGTTTGACAGATCCAGAATCGACTGCACCGATCACCCCTGCCAACCCCGCGTCCTAGTCAAGTTCGCCTCGGTCGGGTTCCTCCCGCAGCCCCCTCACCTCCACCTCCACGCACCGCGCGAAGTAGGCGTCCGTCCCCGGCTCAGTCTTCTCGATCGGCCCGTTCAGCAGCACCGGCTTCGCCCGGTTGAAGGTCGGCGCCACCCGCCGGATGTCGACCGCCAGCGCGCGCTGGAGCGCCACACCCGAGTTGAGCGAGTCCAGCGTCGGCGGTTTCTCGATCGCCTGGTACGAGACGAACGCCGACTCAACGGCTTCCAGTGCGACGAGGAACTTGGCGTACGCCCGCTTCCGCTCGGTTTCGATCTTCTCGAGCCGCTTGATCTCGGCCTTGATCCCGGCGACGCGATTCGCCTCCTTCTCCTTGGCCGCGCGCTCCTGCGCCACAGGTAGCGCGGCGAGCAGCTCGGCCTCGCGCCGGCCGAGGCGCTCGTCCGCGTTCCTCATGCTGTCGACAGCGTCGACTTCGTCGAGCACGGCGACGCCGATCCGATCGACCAGCGTCGCGCGCTGCGCCCGCACCTCCGCCAACTCGCTCTTGAGCGCCGCGAGCTTGTCGGCCTGCGGCGTGCCACTCTTCTTCGATCCGAACATCAGTCTTCTCCTGTCGTGTGCGCCGGTCGTGGTTGGTTCCGAGCGCGCCGGACCGGCAGTGCGGCGCGCTGAATTCCTCGAAAACGCCTGACAGAACTGACAGAACCTCTCGAACTCGGTGGTTTCGTCAGTTCTGTCAGGCGGAATCACGTTCGTGCTCACGGTGCGGCACCCATCCACTTCCCGTTCGGAATGAACACCGTGGTTGGCCTTCCGCCCTTCGATGTCGTCGGCTTGCTCTCTGGGAGCAGCAGACGCCTCTCGACGAGCAGCTCGACGACGGCCGATGCACGCGTGTTGTCGGAGTTCAGCCACCTCGCGATCTCACGCTTCGTCACCTTCCCCAGCCGGTCCTCGCGCTCGCGGATCTTGTCCTCGACCCGCAGTGCATCGCGTGCAACAGGGTCTTCCACGTGGAGCACCCGAAGCGCGTGCCGGAAGAAGAAGCGGCCGAGCTCGATGGCGTTCTCGATGTGGCTCAGCCCGACGCCTGATGCCGGCGCGCCGTCGGCGAGCCAGTTCAGCAACGCGAGCGACGGAACGAACGACCTCTGTTTGCTCACGGCCGACTCGACGCGCTCGGGCATCGGTCGGGCGAGTTCCTCGTGGATCTCGTCGAACCACTGATCGAACCGATCCTGCGCTGCGGCGTCGAACTTCACGACGTGCGGCCGGTCGCCGTGTGCCACGACCTCGGCGGGAGGCGCCTTCGTATGCTGGTACGCTTCGCGTGCGCGATCAAGCGCGCCGACATCGGGTGCCCGGTCGACACCCTTGCGGACCTTCCAGCTCGGCCAGACAACGGCCTGGAAGCGTTGCAGCATTCCGTCGTCACCCGCCGGTGTGCGTGCCACGTCCGCCAGGTGACGCCGCAACGGATCCGGCTGGATGCCGCCGAGAACAGCGACGCTTCCCTCGACCCGCTGATGGCCTCGGCTGAGGCGGTCAACAGACGACTTCTGGTTGCCGCTCCACATCTCGAGGTACGCCGAACGCGCGTGCTCCTGCCCCTTCTTGCCGAGGCTGGCGATCCAGCCGACCAGCTCGTCGCGGAACAACAGGACCGAACGGTTGTCGTTCACGATGCACTGCAAGGACTCGATCGTCGGGTCGTTCGTGACGAATCGCGTCTGCGCTGGTGGCTCGGGCTCCGCGACGACCAACGAACTGTCACTCGACACGACCGCCGGCGGCTTCCCCTCGGCGAGTTGCTCCTTGATCGTCGCCGAGTTCACCGCGCGAACTTGTTTCGCAACCTCCAACCGATGCGCGTGCTTCTCCCTCGCGTCCTGGTTCTCTGGTCCCGCCGCGTCCTCGAACTCCTGAACGAACCGCAACGCCTCGGTGAACGCCGGCGACTTCATCGCACCCGGCGTCCCCACGATGCAGCCCCAGAGGTTCGGAACGACCTTCCAGTCGTCGAGTCGCTTCGGTTGGATCGCGACCCAACGCGCGGCGAGCGACGAGCGCGCGACGACATCGGCGACGATCATGAACTCGATCGGGCAACCGATCCGGCCTGCCGCGTCCTTGAGCCACGGGCGAATCTCGCTTGGCAGGGCATGCAGCGGGGGCTGCGGAACGGGCCGCAGTTCCTCGAGGTCGTCGAGCGACAGCGGTTCCGGCCACTCGTCGTCGCCTCGCACGGCGGACTCGATCGCAGGCCGATGCTCGCGGAGATCCGGATACATCGAGACCGCGCGGTCGAGCATGTCGAGCACGTCTGGCCTGGCAGTGTCACGCGACGGCAGCATGAACTTCTCGGGCTCGCCGCCGCCGGTCGACACCTCGAGCACGGCACGGGCGCCGACAACCGACTTAGTCGTCCAGGTCAGCTCAGCCACGGGACACCTCCACGCGGTCGACGCAGAACCCCGACTCGAAAGCGCGCTCGACCAGCTCAAGCAACTCGTCGGTGCACTGCGCAGCCGTTCGTCCAGCGTGACGCCGTGCGGTCAGCCATTCGCGCGCGTCCTTGAACCCATGAGGGGGCAACACGACGACCACGAGACCGACGGTGGATGCCATGGCCCGCGCGAGCGACCACGCACCTTCCAGGCCGGCGCGATCGTCGTCGCTCACGATCACCGCACTCGTTCGACCGACTGCGAGGCGGCAGAGTTCGTCGGTGCAGGAAGTG
This sequence comes from Planctomycetota bacterium, assembly GCA_020425915.1. Lineage (GTDB taxonomy): Bacteria > Planctomycetota > UBA1135 > UBA1135 > UBA2386 > JAGQQZ01. The sequence continues at coordinate 16,553 of JAGQQZ010000157.1, forward strand.
CAGCCGGGTCGCCCGACAACGTCTAGGCCACGCAGGGCCGCGATATGTGCCGTGTCGGTCTCGCCTTCGCCGACGGCCAGCGGTCCGTAGCCTTTCCAGAGCGTGGGCCCGGGCAGGAACAGGCCATTCCGCCCGCCCTTCTCCGACAACTTCCTGCCCGAGTCGAGCCGCAACCGGGCGCCGATGCGCTTGCGATCGGCGTCGAACATCGGCCAGATCCAGGCATCGCGCCGACGGTGCACGCCGAACGCCCGGGGCACCTCGACATCCGTCCCGAGCCCCAGCTCGGTCGCGTAGGCCGCGAGGTCAGCACGCATGGCAGACCTCCCTGCGCTTCGCGTCGATCTCGGCGAGGATCGCGTCCAGGATCGTCGAGATGTGCCTCGGCTCCGTGTTGGGGTCGCTGCCCGACGTTCTGCTATGATCGCTTCCGGTTCGGCTGTCCTGGCAGAACTTCTCCTCGCGCGCCCGGCGTCCAGGCCGAGCGCGCGGTCTTGTACGTCTGGTCACCGCACTCCCTCCTTCCACTGCGAGGAGAGCGCGTCCCACGCCAGCCGATCGTCGAACGCAGCCGGGATCGGCTCGTCCGGGAACACTCGCCTGACGAGTTCAGACACGGCGCGAGCCTCGACCTCGGGGACCATCTCGAGCCGCTCGCGCCGACCGTCTCGGTGACCGACAAGAACGCCAAACGTTCCCGTGCTCCGGTGACGGCTCACGAGCGTGATTCCGAACGGCGCGACTTCGTGTCGACCTTCGATTCGCCATCCGCAGTCGGCGATCGGGTCGGTGTGAACGATGAACGCCCGCGTCGAGTCGACGAGCATGGCGTAGAACTGCTGCGCTGTGTTCCACGTGTTCATGCGGACAGCCCCCGCTCTTCGCCCTTGACGAACTTGCGGCGCAGCTCTGCGAGCAGCGCTGGTTCATCGTCGATCAGGTCGAGGACGCTCTCGGTCAGCACGCGAACGCGACGGCCCATGCGGATGCAGCGAAGTTGGCCGCGTGCGATCGACGCCCGCACGGTGGAGTCGGGGAAGCCGGTGATGCTCGTGACGTCGGCAACGCTCATCGTCGCGGGGAGTCCGGCCAAGATGCTGTCGAGCTTCATGATGCTCGCACCTCCCGACAGGCGGCGTTGCCGTCGAGCAGCTCGCGGATTGAGCGCGTGACGATGCGCATGCATCGGCCCGTCCGGCCGATGCGAACGGCGCGAAGCCGGCCCTCGCGGACCCACGCGCGCACAACAGGCTGCCGAACACCGAGCGCAGCAGCCGCCTCAGCGACGCCGACGAGCTCGGGAGCCTGGTTCATTGGGTTGGTTCGTCTCATGACTCGCGCCACGATGACGAACGCCCACCGACGCCGATCGACGCCGGAGCGACTTCGGAGCGACGAACACGCGTCGCTACGCCTTCAGTGCCTCCGAGCCCGGACCGGGCGGAATCCCAACTGGCATGTGTGACGGCAGGCGAATCAACGTCACCGCCCGGACCGCGTCCTTGTGACGCCCTACGTCACCCCGCTCCAAGTGGAGGAACCCAAATCGAGCGCACTCCTTGGTCGCCTTGAGCATCGTCCTGGAGTCGGCACACCATTCGTTCGGTTCGCCACCCTCTGGCCTGGCCCACGCGCCGAACCACTTCTTGTTCGAGAACCGACGCGTGCCGCGCATGAACGCGATGCGCATCACCCTCTTCTGCGGCTCGGTCAATTCGTCGTAGGACCGAATCAGCGAATCTGTCGCTCGATCAGTGCGACCCGATACTGCCGTGAGCGCCGATGGAGCAGCGAGTAGCTGCGTGTTGGAGACCTGAAGTAGCGCAACCGACTCAAGCAACCCGACGCAGGAAAGGTGCTCGGTCTCGAGCTGCCTCGACCCCTGCATCCAATCCAGATCCGTGATTGGCTCAAGCGCATGGTCGACCCATCGGCGAGCAGCATCAACTCCAGCCGAATTCAACAGTGGCACGCCCTCGACCGCGACGTCGAGAAACCGCTTCGGCTCGGACGTGTTGTCTCGCGCGGCAATCAACATGCTGAACGTCAGGTACCGACTGACGTCGTACACCAGACGATGCCGGGATGGCGCCGACAGTGGACCGAACGAAGGAAGCTCCGAAGTCTCGCGCGCGCGGGCTTCCCGGAACAACTCATCGAGCACGCCACGTTGAGTGCAGAACGTCCTCCACATCTCGCCCTGAGCACGCAGGCAGTCGGCGTGTCGCTCGACCAACTGCGACTCAGAACAGCCGGCGAGCGTTCGCAGCCCGCGCCAGACGCGCTGTCCAGACTCCAGGACACTCTCCAGCCACCGCTCGTCGATTCCCCGGCGCTGAGCCTCATCGACCAGCCGACCCACCCGGGTCTCGCCCGTTACGTCCGTCACCGCGCACCGCCTCCGGTCACCGGGTGAAGGCTGACCGAGAAGGAACGCCGCGGCCCGGTGACTGAACGCGGCTGACGACCCGGTGCCTTGAACCAGGTCGCCCCTCCCGGCCACCCCTCGATCCTGCCGGATCCCGCCGGCCGGTTGAAGACCGCGAGGCGGATTTCCCAACACACACTGCCAACACACACTGATGCACGGAAACCGTGGGAAAACGTGACATCGAGCCCGGTCGGCAGGCCGAGGGCGAAACGCTCGAATTCGGCCGCGAATCGTGCGTTTGGGCCGCGAGAAGAGGAGTTACCCCGCCAGGACTTGAACCTGAACTAGATGAACCAAAATCACCTGTGCTACCAATTACACCACGGGGTATCGCGGCGACCGGAGCGGGCGGACGCGAAACGCGCCGGCGCGACCGTCCGGGGGCGGGGAATGGTAGCCCGGAATTCGTGAGAATCAACGCTCATCGAGACGTCGGAGCACCGCAGCGAGCGCCTCGACGGCCGCACGATGGCGGACGAATCCGCGGTCGAGCGGGGGCAGCCGGCGCGACCAACTCGTGACCCGTCGGCCGTCGTCGATGCCGAAGCACACGAAGCCGACAGGCTTGTCCGGCGTGCCACCGTCGGGGCCGGCGATGCCGCTGATCCCGATGCCGATCGAAGCCCCCGCGCGCTCGCGTGCGCCGGTCGCCATCGCGGCCGCGACCTCGGGCGAGACCTCGCCGTGCGCGGCGATCAACGACTCGGGAACGCCGAGGTCGGCCACCTTCCGCGCGGCCTGGTAGGTCACGAAGCCTCCGGCGAACATCCGAGACGCACCGGGCACTGCGGTCACCATCTGTGCGACGAGACCGCCCGTGCACGACTCGCCGGTCGCGAGCGTCAAGCCGAGCGCGGACATCCGCTCGACGACGTGGTGCGGAATGTCCTCGAGGCCCTCGCAGACCAGGTCTTCGCGCACGATCGGCCGGATCTCGGCCGCGGTCGCCTCGCAGAGGTCGCGGGCCTGGTCGGAGGTATCACCCGACGCTGCGATCCGCACGCTCAGCACACCCATCGACGCCGTGATGCCGACGCGCGGATTCCGACCGTGCTGCATGAACTCGGCGATCCGTTCGCCGAGCACGGACTCGGGAGGACCGATGACCTGCAGCCGCGCGAACGCCATCGGCCGTGCCCCCTCGCAGGTCATCAGGTAGGGCTCGAGGTGGCGTTCGAGCATCGGATACAGCTCGCGCGGCACACCGGGGAACACGAACAACTCGGCGCGACCGACGTGCATCGCGAAACCCGGTGCGGTGCCCCACTCGTTGCCGAGCGTGCGAGCGGATTCGGGGCGCTCGGCCTGCCGACGATTGCTCGGACTCAGTGTCCGACCGATCGCGGCGAAGCGGCGCTCGATCGCCTGCCAAGCGGGTTCATCGACGACGAGCGGCTCACCCGCGACCCGGGCGACGACGTCACGGGTCCGATCGTCCTCGGTCGGCCCGAGACCGCCGGTGGCGACGACGAGGTCCGCCCGCGCGCAGCTCTCGCGCAGGACGTCGTGCATCTCGTCGGGCGCGTCGGACACCGTGGCGAAGCGCGCGACGTCGACGCCGTGCCGCTCCAGCAGGTTCGCGATGTAGCGGCTGTTGGTGTCCTGGATCTGGCCGTGCGTGAGCTCGTCGCCGATCGCGAGGATCTCGGCGCGCAACATCAGGCGCCGGCCTCGCCGAGCGGCTGCGGCCCCGAGACCCGCGTCGCGCGCGCCGTCAGGAACAACCCGAGCAGGTAGAGGAACACCATCGGCACGGCCATCATGATCTGGGTGAACGGGTCGGGCGGCGTCAACATCGCCGAGACACAGAAGAACCCGAGGATGATGTAGCGCCAGTTCTTCTTCAACGTCGCGTGCGTCACGATGCCGACCTTGACGAGCGCGAGCATCAACAGCGGCATCTGGAACACGAAACCGAGCGCCGCCGTGAGCATCAGCAGCAACGTGAAATACTGGTTCACGGTCAGCATCGGCTCGACCTGGAACCAGTTCATCATCGACGTCAGGAAGTAGAGACCGTACGGCACGACGACGAAGTAGCCGAACGACACGCCGAGGATCAGCAGCAGCAACGCGAACGGGAACACGCGACGCACCGTGCGCTTCTCACGCTCGTACATCCCCGCGCTCAGGAACGCCCAGATCTGATAGAGCACGATCGGCGCCGCGACCATGAGCCCGAACAGGATCGTCGCGGCCATGAACACCCAGAAGTCCTCGAGTCCGCCGGTCGCCTTGAGCGCGTACGGCATCCGGAAGTTGCCGTGGATCTCGAGCTGGCCGGGTGCGGGGAACGTGCCGGCCAACGCCTCCGCCTTGTGCGCACGCAGGAACTTGACGATCTCCTGCGTCACCGGGTGGACGTTCTCGAGCCCCCCGGCATCGGCGACCTCCTGCTCGAGGCGGTCGCAGTGCGCTTCGAAGGCACGGTTCCACATGATGCGGTAGGGCTGCACGTAGACCGCCGTGACCTCCTGCTTGAACGGCATGAAGCCGAACACGGCGACGACGACCGCGATCAGCGAGATCAGCAGCCGACGGCGGAGTTCCTCCAGATGATCGCCGAACGACATCCGCTCGAGATGTTCGTCGCGCGGCTCGAGAGGTTCGGCGGTCATGGGTCGCGCAGCGTACGAACCCCTGCCCGTACACGCAAACGCCGCGCACTCGATCGGTTGCGCGGCGTGGCGAGCCGTCCGGGGACGGCGTTCCGATGGACCTCAGTCGGCGAGCGTCAGGAAGTCGCGGACCTTGTTGAGCGTCGCGGTCTCGATGCCCAAGCGCAGGACTTCCTTGTAGTCGTCGGTCTCGGTGACCTTGACGTAGCCCGAGCCGTCCTCGTTGATGACGTCCTGGCCGACCAGGACGAGATCGACCTGCGGGCCGACTTCGTCGACGACCGTGTTGCCGAGGTTCTCGAGGATCTGCTTCACGAGCGGCTTGTTGTACGGGTAGCCGAAGCGACCGAGCAGGAAGATCGTGCGACGCAGGTTCGGGCTGTAGAGATCGTTGTGGATCTCGTCGCCGCGAACGACGTAGTCGTACTCGTTCTTGACGCCGGTCAGGCGAATCTCCGCGCGGCGCGGCTCGACCTGGGTGACCGTGCCGTAGGCCTTCACCTCGTCCGAGTCGGGCGCGGTGATGCGGAACGTCGTGCCGCGGGTCAGCATGTCGTTGCGGCCGATGTTGATCCAAGCGCGACCAGCGGCCTGCGACGCCTCGATGACCATGCCGTCCGCGTCGTTCGGCGCGTTCTTCAGCGCGATCAGGCGGTTCAGCGAGGCGATCTTGGCCTGGCGGACGTCGATCTCGCCGTTGAGCTGCTTGATCTCGAGACGGGCTTGCTCCTTCTCGTCGGTCAGCTGCTCACGGATCTGGTTGTAGGCCGAAGCACCACGCGCGATCGTCTCGTCCTTCGCGTCCAGAGCGCTCGTGAACTCCGAGTCCTTCGCGGCGACCTGCGAGTTCAGATCGGCGACCTCGCGATCCCGCTCACCCTTGATCGTGTTGACCGCGGTCTGGAGCTCGGCGATGTTCGCCTCGAGCTTGGACTGCTCGGTCTCGAGGCTCGCGACGCGAGCGGCCGAGGCATCGAGCTGGTTCTGGACGTGGCCGAAGAACTGCGCGAGACCAGGAACCTGCGGGACGCCGGCCTTGCGGGCGAACTCGCCGATGCGGTCCTTGACGCTCGCGGGCAGCGAGACGTTCTGCAGCGGCGCCGGGTTGCCGTACTCGGAGTAGTCGAACCCCGCGCGACCCTTGTACTCACCGGCCTCACCGACTTGGTCGGTGATGTCCTCGGTGTAGTGCTTGTAGATCAGCATCTGGTGCTCGAGCGCCGTGAGCTTGGCTTGGGCATCCTGAGCCTTGCCGAGGTACTCGCTGTTGCGCTCCATCGTGACGTAGCCGAAGCCGAGCGCGGCGAAGAACAGGATCAGCACGAGGAGGAAGACGATGACAGGGACGTGCGCGGCTCCGCGCTGGCGATCGAGCATGGGGTCGAGGCTCCTGGCCTGAGGAACGGTTACGCTCACCCGTGAGGGGATCGGGACGAGTTGAGAGCGGAATTCTAGGAGCCGCTCGATGCAAGGGTCAACCCGGGAGAAACCCGTCGGCGGCATGGATCGGGCCGCATCCGCGCCTACGATGCCGATACGGACGGCCGTTCCCCGCCGGCCGGCCCGGCAGAATGATCGAGTTCCGACCCAATCCCGCGATCACGATCGGTCTCGTCGGCGGTGTGGCGAGCGGGAAGTCGACGGTCGCCGGGCTGCTCGCCGACCGCGGGCTGGTCCGACTGGACGCCGACGCCGAGGCCCGTGCGGTCACCGCGACCCCCGCCGTGCTCGAGCGAATCGTCGAACGATTCGGATCCGGCGTGCTCGACGCGAACGGCCGACTCGACCGCGCCGCACTCGCCGCGATCGTGTTCGACGACCGCGAGCGTCTGCACGAACTCGAATCGATCGTCCACCCCGCGGTGCGACGCGCGCTCCACTCCGGCATCCGCGAGGCGCACGCCCGCGGCGATTCGGTCGTGCTCGACGTGCCACTCCTGCTCGAAGGCAGCCTCGCCGAGGAGTGCGAGGTCTGCATCTTCCTCGAAGTCGACGACGCGACCCGCGCCGAGCGGGCGCGCGGCCGCGGGTGGGACGACGGCGAACTCGCCCGCCGCGAGGCGAACCAAATGAGCTTGCAATGTAAAAAGGCGAAGTGCGCCTATACAGTCGACACGTCGGGCTCACTGTCATCGACGGTTCGCCAAGTCGACGAGATCCTCGCACGAATCGCGTCGTCATCAGGCTCCTGAAGGGCTCCGAGGCCGGCGGACCCTCATCTCATCCCTGTGCCCCCCCCGGGCGATCGAGGAGTTCCTGACAATGGCCAAGACGTCGCGTCCGGCAAGCGTTCCGTCTCGACAGCGAGAAGTCCCTCCACTCATCGTGTCGGAGGACGCACCCGACGTTCGAAGTATGGACTCATCCCGCCGCAATGAGCTCTACGAGCACGCCAAGCGTGCCGACTACGAGATCCCGAAGCTGCAGTCGATGCCGATCGGAGAACTCGTCGCGTTCGCGCGCGAATCGGGCGTCGAGGCGACCTCCGGCCTGCCGAGACACGAGCTGATCTTCGAGATCCTCAAGCGCAAGGTCACCAAGCAGGGTCTCGGCTGGGGCGACGGCACGCTCGACATCCTGCCCGACGGCTTCGGGTTCCTTCGTTCGAAGCGCTACAACTACCGCCCCGGATCGGACGACATCTACGTCAGCCCGAGCCAGATCCGGCGACTCAATCTGCGGCAGGGACATGTCGTCGCGGGTCCGATCCGCCCACCGAAGGACAACGAGAAGTACTTCGCCCTGCTGCACATCGAAACCGTCAACGGGATCGCCGCCGACGAGTTCGGCCCGACGATCCCGTTCGAGGACCTGACACCGCGGATCCCGAATCAGCGGATCACGCTCGAGCACCCCGGCGGAGGACTCGATCTCCGGTTGATCGACCTGCTCGCCCCCACCGGCAAGGGACAACGAACGCTCGTCCTCGCACCCCCGCACTGCGGCAGGACGACCCTGCTCGCGAACATCGCGCGCGGCATCCTGGCGAACCAGGACGACGTCTACGTCATGCTCGCGCTGCTC
>JAGQQZ010000158.1 GCA_020425915.1 Planctomycetota bacterium
ACCCGGATCCTCGTCGAGCAGACCGGGAAGACGAAGGGGCGGTTCTCGAGCCGCGCGTTCCTGTATCGACTCGGCGACGAGGTCACCGGGGTCTACTGGCCCGATCTGCACTTCCGTCGTGGCGGCGAGCTGCGCGAGAAGCAGTTCCGGCACGTCTTCGGCAAGTGCCTCGACGGCGCAGTCGTCGAGCTCATCGGCGTGGATTCCTCGTCGGACATCTGGGAGTTCCCCGACGTCGGGGCGTCGTTTCGGCTCGATCCCACGACCGCGATGCACCTCCACGACCGGAGTCGGACGCCGGAAACGCCGAACGATTGGCTCCGATACGACGTGCGCGACATCGAGAGCATCCTGTCGGGCGGCGATGCGCTCGAGCCGCGGCGGTTGCCGCCGCGATAGGGCAGCGAACGTCCGGGTTGCCCGAACTTGGCCGCGCACACGGGATGCCATAATCTCGACCGGCGAAGTGCGATCGAGTACTTGGAAACGACGGCTCGTCCGACCGGGCGACATCACGCTGGCGCTGCTCGTCGGCGCGGCGATGTCGTCTTGCACGGTCGGTCCGGACCACGAGAGTCCTGACGTCGCCGAGTTGCTCGAGGCGAACTGGCGGCAAGCGCCGGGGAGCGGTCTGGTCGAGGACGAGCGGACCGAACTCGTCGGCTGGTGGCGGCGGTTCGGTTCGGCCGAACTCGACGCTCTGGCGACACGGCTGCTCCAGCAGAACCTGTCGCTGCGCGAGGCCGCCGAGCGCGTGGTCGCCGTCCGGGCGAATGTCGGCGCGACCGACGCGCAGCGGTCGCCGCGCCTCGACGGGGAGGGGAGTGCGTTCCGCGCCGGGACGGGCGATGAGAGCCTCAATTTCCAGGGGCCTCCGCCGGGAACCGACGTGAGCGTGTATTCGCTCGGTGTCGCCGCGGGCTGGGAGCTCGATCTCTGGGGTCGGGTTGCGCGACTCGTCGAGAACGCGCGGGCCGAGGTCGCGATCGCCGAGGAGGACTTCCGCGGAGTCGCCGTCACGCTGCTCGCCGAACTCGCGATCGCCTACGTCGATGCGACGTCGTTGCAGCACCGTCTCGAGATCGCGCGACGCGAGCTCGCGACCCGTGAGCGAACGCTGGAATTGACTCGGTCTCGACTCGATGCAGGGACCGGAACGCGAGTCGAGTGGCTCGCGGCGCAACGCGAACTCGCGGCGGCCCGGGCGCGTTTGCCCGAGTTGGAGCAGGCGCGGCGGCTGGCCGAGAACCGTATCGCGCTGCTGGTCGGCGAACGGCCGCGCGACGGACTGGTCGTCGCGGCCGGCGAACTGACGCTGCCGGAGCAAGTCTCCCGCGGTGTGCCAGCCGATCTGTTGGCGCATCGGACCGACGTCCGCGGCGCCGAGCGTCGACTGGCCGCGGCGGTCGCGCGCATCGGCGCCGTCGAAGCCGAGCGCTACCCCCGGATCGCGCTGAACGGCTCGCTCGCACTGCGCACTTCGGAGTTCGACGAGCTGTTCGCCGGGCGCAGCGCGGTCAGCTACTCGATCGGGCCGAGCCTGACCGTGCCGCTGTTCGACGGGGCGCGGATCACGTCCGAGGTCCACTTCCGCGAGGCGCGCGCGCGCGAGGCCCGGATCGCGTTCGAGCGGACCGTGTTGGCGGCGATCGGCGAAGTCGAAGCGGCGGCGACGTCGCTCGTGAAGTCGCGTGAGCGGCTCGCGCAGACCGAGCAGGCCGCGGCGGCCGCGGCCGAGGCCGCGCGGCTCGAGCGACAGCTCTACGAAGCCGGTTCCGTCAGCCTGATGCTCGCGCTCGACGCCGAACGCGCAAGACTCGCGCTCGACGACGCCTCGTGGAGTTCTCGCCAGGCGGCACTCGTCAGCACGATCGACCTCTACCGAGCCCTTGGCGGCGGCTTCGAGTCCGCCCCGCCGCCGGCGATCACCGACAGCTCGGCCCTCGAACGATGAAGAAGGTCCTGATCCTCGTCGTGATCCTCGCCATCGGCGGCGTGCTCGGCGTCGTCGGCTACCAGCGCTATCTGCAGCGCGAACGTGACGACGCGAACGGCGCGCTGCGGCTGTTCGGCAACGTCGACATCCGCGATGCCGCGCTGTCGTTCCACGATCCGGAGCGCCTCGCGACCGTGCAGGTCGAGGAGGGGGATCGGGTCACGGCCGGACAGGTCGTCGCCACGCAGCAGTCCGTTCGCATCGAGGCCGAACTGGTCGCGGCGCGAGCTCGCGTCACGGCGCAGGCGGCGGTCGTCGAACGGTTCGAGCGCGGCACACGGCCGCAGGAACTCGCGCAGGCCGGCGCACGGGTCCACGCCGCCGAGGTGCAGGTCCAGAACGCGCAGCGCGTCGTCGAGCGCGTGCGACGGACGGCCGCCACCGGTGCGGCCAGCGAGCAGTCGCGTGACGACGCCGAGGCCGGATTGGCGATCGCAGAGGCGGCGCTGCAGGTGGAGCGGGAGTCCTTGGCACTCGCCGAGGAAGGTCCGCGGGCCGAGGACGTTGCCCAGGCTCGCGCCACGCTCGAATCGATGCGGGCCGAGGTGGGGCGTCTCGAGGTCTCGCTCCGCGACACCGAGTTGCGTGCGCCGTCGCCGGGCGTGGTGCGGAGCCGCGTCCTGGAGCCCGGCGAGATGGCTGGACCCGACCGCGCGGTGGTGATCGTGGCGTTGACCGATCCGAAGTGGATCCGCGTCTGGGTGCCGGAGCCGGAGCTCGGTCGCGTGGCACCGGGGCTCGAGGTCGTCGTGCGTTCCGATTCGTTCGGCGGTCGCGAGTACCCGGGTCGGATCGGATTCGTGTCGCCGGTCGCGGAGTTCACGCCGCAGCACGTCGAGACCCAGGAGTTGCGCACCCAACTGGTCTACGAGGTTCGCGTCGTGGTCGAGGACCCGGACGACGAGCTGCGTCTCGGGATGCCGGTGACGGTCGACGTCGCGAGCGCGAGGGCCAAGTGAACGACGCCGCTCCAGCGCTCGCGTTCGCCGACGTGACGCGGACGTTCGGAGCGCGCGAGCGGGGACGGGTCACGGCGCTCCGATCGGTCTCGTGGCAGGCGAGCGCCGGGCGGATCACCGGTCTGGTCGGGCCGGACGGTGCCGGCAAGACCACGTCGTTGCGACTCGCGGCCGGCCTGCTGACGCCGGACGCGGGCAGCGTGCGCACGCTCGGTCTCGACCCGACGAGCGAGGTCGGCGCCGTGCGTGACCGCATCGGATACATGCCGCAGCGGTTCGGGCTGTACGAGGATCTGAGCGTTCGCGAGAACCTCGACCTGTTCGCCGACCTGCAGGGGGTCGAGCCACGCGCCCGCCCGGCGCGATTCGAACGCCTGATGCGGATCGCGGGTCTCGGGCCGTTCCTCGACCGCCGCGCCGGGCAGCTGTCGGGCGGCATGAAGCAGAAGCTCGGCCTCGCCTGTGCGCTGATCAAGGAGCCCGAACTCCTCTTGCTCGACGAGCCCTCGGTCGGCGTCGACCCGGTCTCGCGGCGCGAGTTGTGGGCGATCCTCGACGAACTCGTGTCCGAGCGAGGGATCGGCGTCGTGGTCGCGACCGCCTACCTCGACGAGGCGGAGCGCTGCGCGGAAGTCGTCGTGCTCGACCGCGGCGAGGTACTCGATCACGGGCCGCCCGCCCGGTTCGCCACGACCCAGCGCGGTCGAGTCGCGGAATTGGTTCCCGGGCCCGGCGAGACGCCGCGGCGCCTGCAGGTCGCCTGCGTCGAATTGCCGGCCACGGTCGACGCGACGATTCGTGCCGGACGGGTCCGCGTCGTCAGCGACGAGCCCACGACGCTGCAGCGTCTCGCCGGCGAGCACCACGCCGAGTTGCGCCAAGCCGTCGAACCATGCTTCGAGGACGCCTTCATGGCGCGGTTGGCGGGCCGCCACGAGCGCCTCGAGGTCGAGCGTCGGTCGGCGCGCCCGTCCGAGCGTGCGAGCGACGAGGTCACGGTGCGGGTCCGTGACCTTCGCAAGCGCTTCGGCACGTTCGAAGCCGTGCGCGGAGTCAGCTTCGACGTCCGCCGCGGCGAGGTGTTCGGCCTGCTGGGCCCGAACGGCGCGGGCAAGACGACGACGTTCCGGATGCTGTGTGGCCTGACCGCGATCAGCGCTGGTGAGGCGACCGTGGCCGGCCACGATCTGCGTCGTTCGGGTCGCAAGGCGCGGGCGAAGCTCGGCTACATGGCGCAGTCGTTCTCGCTGTACGGTTCGCTCAGCGTCGCACAGAACCTGCGCTTCTTCGGCACGGTCTACGGCCTGCGCGGTCGGATCTTGCGCGCGCGCATCGACGCGACGCTCGGCGAGTTCGGTCTGCTCGACCTGCGGGACGAGGAGGCGCGGCGCCTGACCGCCGGCTACAAGCAGCGGCTGTCGATGGCGGCGGCGTTGTTGCACGAACCCGACATCCTGTTCCTGGACGAGCCGACTTCCGGGGTCGACCCACTGGCGCGTCGCGAGTTCTGGCAGCGCATCAACGCGGTCGCCCTCGACGGGACGACGATCGTCGTCACGACGCACTTCCTCGAGGAGGCAGAGTTCTGTGACCGGATGCTGATCATGGCGCGTGGCAGCGAACTCGCGCTCGGCACCCCCGACGAGATCCGCGCGCGCGCGCGATCCGATGCGATGCCCGACCCCACGATCGAGGACGCGTTCATCGCGCTCGCCCAACAGCAGGAAGACGCGGCATGAGCGAGCGCCCCGTCGCCGTCCGCCGTGGCGTGCGACTCCGTCGCACGGTCGGGTTCTGTCGCAAGGAGATCCTGCAGATCCTCCGCGATCCGAGCAGCATCGCGCTGGCGCTGGTGATGCCCGTGCTGCTGACCTTCCTGTTCGGCTACGGCGTCTCGCTCGACGCACGCAACGTCCCGATCGGGGTCGTGCTCGACGATCCCGACGGGCCGGCCCGCGAGCTGATGGCGCGGCTCGCGGGCTCGCCACAGTTCGAGGTCGTCAGCGCGAGTTCGACGCAGGCGGCGGAGAGCCTGCTGCGGGACCGCAGCGTCGAAGCGGTGTTGCACGTCCGTCGAGAGTTCGACGCGCCGACCGCGGCGGTGGTCGGTCCGCGAATCCAGCTGCTGCTCGACGGGGTCGACAGCAATCGGGCGCGCCTGATCGGCAGCTACGTCGACCGCACGGTCGCTCGCTGGTTGGAGTCGCGCCGAGCGCGCGGCGAGAACGTGCGCGGACCCGTCGCGACCGCGGTCGCGCACACCTGGTTCAACCCCGCGCTGCGCAGCACCGACTTCCTCGTGCCGGGACTCGTCGCGCTGGTGAT
>JAGQQZ010000159.1 GCA_020425915.1 Planctomycetota bacterium
CGCTGCGGAAGTGCGGCGTCGCGCCGAACCGGTTGGCGTTCCTCGCGCGCGGTGCGGCGGAGTGCGCGGCGCAGCAGGAGTACTCACACGTCAGCCTCGTCAGTGTGCTGACCGACCCGGAGACGTTCCCCACGATCAGCGGCCTCGAGTACGGGCGTCTGCCGGCCGTGCTGCTGGACGTCGCGGAGTTCGAACGCGAACGGACCGCGATCCGCGAGCTGCTCGACACCACGTTGGCCGGACTGTCCGCCGAGGGACTCGTGACGACGACGGCCGAGGAGACGCCGTGGATCCTCGATTGGGCCGGTCGCCAGGACCCCGCACGCACCGTCGCGCCCGATGACGTGTCGATCGATACGGCGGTCGTCGGCGACCCGATCGGATTCCTGCACGTCGCATGACCGGTCTCGACTTCACGGGACGTGCGGTGCTCGCGCCGTTGACGAAGGGCGGCAACCTGCCGTTCCGCCGGCTCTGCGTCGAACTCGGTGCCGAGATCACGATGTCGGAGATGGCGTACGCCAAGAAGGTCGCGCGCGGCGGCCGCGCCGAGCTCGCGCTGCTGCGCAAGCATGCCGACGAGAACTGCTTCGGCGTCCAGATCGCCGCGGGGCGTGTCGAGGACGCGGTCCGGGCCGGCGCGATCGCGGCGGAGCGCGGCGCCGCGTTCGTCGACATCAACTGCGGCTGTCCGATCCACGACACGATCAAGCGCGGCATGGGGGCGACGATGATGCGGCGCCCGGACGTGCTCGCCAAGATGGTCGAGGCGATGGTGAAGGAGCTTCCGATCCCGGTCACGGTCAAGCTGCGCTCGGGCTGGTCGGAGTCGCGGATCAACTGCATCGAGGTCGCGCGGGAACTCGAGCAGCACGGTGTGCACGCGATCGCGTTGCACGCGCGTTCGCGTGAGCAGCGCTACACGAAGTCTGCCAACTGGGACCTGATCGCCGAGCTCGTCGAGTCCGTTTCAGTGCCCGTCATCGGCAACGGCGACATCCTGACCTGGTACGAGGCCAGGGACCGGCGCGCGGCGTCCGGCTGCGCGGCCGTGATGCTCGGCCGTGGCGCGCTGATCAAGCCGTGGTTGTTCCGCGAGATCCGCGAGTCGGCGACCTGGGAACCGACCGCGTCGGAGCGGGTCGCGATCTACGCGCGCTTCGTAGAGTTGCTCAAGGAGCACTTCCGCGACGACGAGAAGGGGCGCACGCGCGCGATGCGGTTCCTGCCGTGGCACTTCAGCTTCTTCTGTCGCTATCGGCCGTTGCCGGTCGAGCCGTTCGAAGTGCGGTCGCGCGAGCATCCGTTGTTGCAGACGCGGTTTCCGCGCACGGAGTCGGACGATCCGCTCGACCGGTTGCTCGAGGATCCGCGCGAAGAGGTCCACCTCGCGATCGCGAACGCGCTGTGGGACGCGGATCCCGGCGAAGCCGAGACGGCGCTGCGTGCGCTCGCGGCGGACCACGCACCGGTCGACGACGACTACGACGAAGTGGCGGTCGCGCACGGGTAGGGGATGTCGGATCGGCGCGCGAACCCTGGCGTGATCCGCGAGCTACGCTCGCTGTTCGCGTCCGGGGCGCTGCCGCGGCCGGTGTTCGAACGCGCGATGGCCGCCGCCGGTGCGCGGCGAGACTGGCGCCGTCACGCGGACTGGCTGCTGGTCGTGCTCGGCGCCGGGTTCGTGCTGTCGGGGGTGGTGTTCTTCGTCGCGTACAACTGGTCGCGCTTCGACGCCACCTGGAAGCTCGTCGGCCTGCAGGGTGCCGTCGCGCTGTGCATCGTCGCGGCATGGAACCGAGGGTTCGATTCGATCGCTGGTCGTGCGTTCGGGTTCGCAGCCAGTCTGCTCGTCGGGGTCTTCCTCGCCGCCTTCGGCCAGGTCTACCCGACCGGCGCCGACGCATGGGAGATGCTCCGCGGCTGGTCGGTGTTGATCGTCGTCTGGGTCGTCGCGTCGCGGGCACCGGAGCAGTGGTTGCTGTTGCTCGCGGTGGTGGACGGAGCGATCGCGTCGTGGCTCGACCACGTACGGTTCTACGACTGGGAGGGCCGATCCGGCGGTTGGTTGCTGTTGTCGGTCACGCAGTTGCTCGTGCTCGTCGGGTTCGAGGCCGTGCGCGTGACGCGCGCACGTTCCGAGTGGCCGTGGCTGCGGTGGGTGCTCGTGCCCACGCTACTCTGGTTCCTGTCGTTGTCGACGACGATGATCATCGTCGGCGACCACTATCGCGGGTTCACGCCGTGGGCGTTGCTCCTGCTGTTCGCGGCCGTGCTCGTCGGTGGACTGCGATGGTTCCGAGACATCGTGCGGGACCTGTTCGCCTTGCCCTGTCTCGGGTTCGCGGCGATCTGGACCGGGGGGGCGGTGCTGGTTCGACTGTTCGACGGCGATTCGGACTGTGGCGCGTTCGTCCTGATCGGACTGTACGTGCTCGGTGGACTGGCCTGGCTCGTGCGGTCGATCCGTCGGCTGGCGACCGAGAGCGCGATGGGTGAGGGACCGCATGGCTGATCCTGGCACCGAGTCCCTGCTCGAAACGAACGGGCTGTCGGCCGAGGAACTCGATCGCGTGCGTCACGAACTCGTCGCGTTGCGCGCTCGACCGGTCACGCCCTGGTTCGTCGCGCCGTTCGTGTTCCTGGGGGCTCTGCTCGGTGCCACCCTGATCAGCATCGGCGTCGCGGTCGTGATCGACATCGAGTGGCACACACCGCAGGTCTGGATGCTGAGCGTCTTCTACTTCGGCTCGGCGTACGCGCTCTATCGCGCGCGGGCTGGGTCGTTCGCCGACGATCTCGGGCTCGCGCTGAGCATCGGTGCGCACGCCTTCGGGCTGGTCGCGGTCGCCGACCAGGCCGAGCCGGGCCATCGCGGCCTCCCGCTGACGATCTGCGCGTTCGTCTACTGCGCGGTCGGCTATCCGCTGATCCGTGACACGTTGCACCGCTTCCTCGCGTGCACGTTCGTGTTCTTCGTCGCGAAGGTGGCGCTGCCGCACGACGACCTACAGGGGGTACTCCACGCGATCCTGCCGATCGCTGCCGCGACGTGCGCTTGGTCGCTCACCCGGCCGCGATCGAATCCGACGCTGTTCCCGCTCGCGTACGCGTGCGGCGTCGGCCTGATCGTTCTCCTGCTCCCGCTGACCGATCGCGGCCTCTGGTTCGAAGACGTCGACCTGCTCGCGCCGTGGTGGCCGTCGGTGGTCTGTGGTGTCGCGCTGCTGGGCGCGGCGGAGTTCGCGATGCGCCGCGCGGGGTGGAACTCGACGCTCGCGCGGGTGCTGCTGCTCGTCGCGGTCGCGGGGATCGGCGTGCTCGGAGCTCCCGGCGTGCTCGCGGTCATGTTCCTGGCCGTGCTCGGATACGCGTCGTTCCACGAACGGCTCGCGATCGTCGCGTTGCTGTCCCTGCCGCTGTTCGTGTTCGAGTTCTACTTCGCGCTCGACGTGTCGCTGCTGGCGAAGGCCGGGACGCTCGTCGGGACAGGGCTCGTGCTGCTCGCTGCGAGGTTCGTCATGCGACGCGGGCGCGTTCCGAACCGAGGTGACGCATGAGACGGCTCGCGATCGCGCTGAACCTCGTCGTGTTCCTGGTGTTCGCCAACTGGCTCGTGGACGAGCAGAACGAGACGATCGCGACCGGCCGTCGGGTGTTGCTGCCGATCTGGACCTCGAGCGGGATGGCGCTCGGGGTGGGGCAGTACGTCTCGCTGTCCTACGACATCCAGCCTCGGCTGCGCGAGGTCCTCGGAATGGACGCGCGCGGCGAGGGACAGGTGGTGCTGTCGGTCGACGCGGATCGCGTCGGGACGTTCGCGCGGCTGCACGACATCGAGACGCTCGCGCCCGACGAGGTGGTGATCCGGTACCGGATCCGGTGGGGTCGCGCCGAGACCGTCCGGGTCGCGGCCGAGCAGTGGTTCGTCGAGGAGGGGCAGGCCGGCGAGGTGCAGAAGGCGCGGTTCGCCGAAGTCGCGTTGACCGAGGACGGACGTGCGCTGCTCGTGGGCCTGCGCCGCGCGGACTTCTCACCGATCGGCTCGATTCGCTGACACGGGGGTTGCAGACCCAAGACAGAATGTCTAGCGTTTCGAAAGACATTCTGTCTTGGAGGTGCCCTTGGGCCGAACCCCGCAACACGTCACCGACGCCGAACTCGCGATCCTCGAGGTGCTCTGGGACCACGGCGAACAGCCGGTCCGGGCGATCGCCGACCGCCTCTATCCCGGTGGCGGCGCCTCGGAGAACGCTACGGTCCAGAAACTCTGCGAGCGGCTCCTGGCGAAGGGCTGCGTCGAAGTCGATCGCGCGGTTCGACCGCGCACCTATCGCGCCGCGGTCGAACGCGGGGACCTGATCGAACGCCAACTCGAGTCGGTCGCGGATCGGCTGTGCAGCGGGTCGTTCCTGCCGTTGATCTCGCGGCTCGTCGACGGCCAGAAGCTGACGCCGGAGGACATCGACAGCCTGCGCGAGCAGATCGAACGGCTCGACCAGGAGCGTGGTGACCGTGATGCATGACATCCTCGAAGCGCTGCTCAGCAATTCGATCGCGGCAGCGGTGCTCGCGTGCGTCGCTCTGCTCGCGAGTCGACTGCGTGCGCCGTCGGCGCTCGTCCACGGGCTCTGGATCCTCGTGCTGTTGAAGCTCGTCACGCCGCCGTTGTTCCACGTCGAGGTCGAGGGTTTCGAGGCCGCGCCGTCGGTCGCACGCGCGGTGGAGCCCTCGGCGTGGCAGCCGATCGACGTCGCGCCGATCGAGGTCGTGCAACACTGGGTCGATCCGGCGACGCTCGTCGTCGCCCCGGGCGTCGACGACGACGTGGTCGCGCCGTTCGATCCCTGGGCGTTCGCGTCGACCGTGTGGGTGATCGGTGGCGTCGCCATGTTGCTCGGCTTCGCGGTCCGGGTGTTCCGCTTCCGCCGCGTGCTCCGTGGCGCGAGTCCACCGGATCCGGCGCTGCGCGGGCGTATCGAACGACTCGCCGCACGGCTCGGTCTGCGGCGAATCCCCGAGGTCGTGATCGTCGACGCGCGCGTCTCGCCGCTGGTCTGGTGCTGCCTGGGTCGACCGCGCCTCGTGTTGCCGCGCGGACTCCTGGGGACGCTCGAACCCGGCGTCGTCGACACGCTGCTCGCGCACGAACTCGCGCACCTGCGGCGCGGCGACCATCGGGTGCGCCACGTCGAGTTGCTCGTGTGCGCGCTGCACTGGTGGAACCCGCTGGTCTGGTGGGCCGTGCAGCGCCTGCGCGCTGCGGAGGAAGAGTGCTGCGACGCCTGGGTCGTCTGGGCACTGCCACGAGCCCGCCGCAACTACGCCGAAGCGCTCGTCGGCACGGTCGAGTTCCTCGAGCGCAACCGAACCCTTCCCGTCGCCGCGAGCGGCGTCGGGCGCATCGACGATCTGAAACGGAGAATCACGATGATCATGCAAGGTCGCACGTCTCGCACGTTGTCCCGTCAGGCTCGCCTGGCACTCGTCGCGTTCGCGGTGCTGTTCCTGCCGCTGATGCCAGCCGTGGCGCAACAGGAACCCGGCCGGACCGACGTCGAGTCGCAGCTCGAGGCCGAGCGCATGCGAGTCGCCGAGCTGCGGACGCACGTCCGGGAGCTCGAGACCCAGTTGCAGGACCTCGAACGTCAGCGCGAAGTCGGCGAGGTCGAGAGGCGGCACCTGGCGGAACTGGAGGTCGAGCTGACGCAGCAACGCGACGAACTCGCGGCGGCCCGGGAGTGGCTCGCACGTCACCAGGAGCCTGGCCGGACGCGCGGCGGGAAGCACGACGTCACGGTGCGTGTCTCACGCGAGCCGCAGGTGGTCGCGCAGACGCTCGCCCGCGCGCAGGAGTTGCTCGCTTCCCGGGGCGACATGGAGGCGGCCCAGATCCTCGGGGAACTCGCGGGCGCGTTCGCGAACACCGAACGGGGCCCGAACCCGCTGGGAATCTATGACCGCGCTCGAGCGGAGCACGATGCTTCGCGTCGCCGTGCCGAAGCCGCGGAGCTGGAAGCCGAAGCCGCGCGCAATCCGTACGCCAAGATTCCGATCCTGGCCGACTTGTTCGAACAACGCCGCGCGGAGGCGGATCGAGCTCGGAACGAGTACCGCCGCGTCCTCGAGGACCGTGCCGCAACCGAGGCGCGCACGGTCGACGAGCAGGTCTCGACCATGCGGCAGCGACTCGACGACTTCGACCAGCGCCAGAACGATCGGGTTCGCGTGCTCGAGGCGCAGGTTCAGGAGCTGACGGAACTCGTGCGCTCGATCGCGGAACGAACGAGCGGCACGAGCACGTCGCGCAAGAGCGATCGCGGCCAGATCCGCTGATCCGGCCCCGACCTCAGTCGGCGGTGGGGTCGTCTGTCTCGCGGAGCCGCAGACCCCACCAGCCGACGTCGTGCCACTTGCCGAGCTTGAATCCGACGCGCCGGTAGACGCCGACCGATTCAAAACCGAGCGCAGCGTGCATCGCCACGCTCGCGGGGTTGGGTAGCGCGATCCCGGCGTACACGTTGACGAACCCCTGGTCGCGGAGCCGGCCGCACAGATCACGGTACAGCTTGCGCGCGACGCCCTGCCGCTGATAGCTCGACGACACGTACACCGAGACTTCGGCGCACCACTGGTAGGCGGCGCGGTGCCGGTGCGGTGACGCATGTGCGTAGCCGCGAAGGTCGCCATCGACCTCGTCGACGATCCAGGGGTATCGCTCGCCCGACTCGGTGATGCGCTGTTGGATCTGCTCGACGGTCGGCGGTTCGAACTCGAACGAGATCGGCGTGTCGCGGACGACAGGGCCGTAGATGGCGACGATGTCCTCGGCGTCGGCGGGGGTGGCGAGTCGGATGGTCACCCCAGCAGGATCGGGGATGGGGCGCGGGATTGGTAGATCCCACCCCCCGTACGTGCATCGAG
>JAGQQZ010000160.1 GCA_020425915.1 Planctomycetota bacterium
GCCGTCTCCGGCCCCCAGTTCGCGATGCGCTCGACGTCGTCCTTCGAGATCACGAAGTCGTCGAGGTTTCGGAGCGCGGACTCGAGCAACACGCGGATGCTGTACGGGAGGCGTGCGAGCTTCGTCGTGCCGGCGCGTTCGATCGCGTGGAGATCGTAGTAGGCCAGCTTGCCGGCCGAGGAGTCGAGGGTGGCGCGGGCTTGGAACGGATCGGGTCGGGTCATGGCGTCAGGTCGGGTTTCCTGCGCCTGTCTTATCGGGGCCGTGGCCCGTACGCACGCGGGAATGCGCGAGCTCAGCGCTGCGTCGAACTCCAGCGTAGCCAGCGTGCGAGCGGGGTCGACGTGTCGCTGCCGATCTTCACCGTGTAGGGTCGGCCGGTCGACGCGGATCGTGTCGCGATGCGCTCGAGGAACTCGTTCGCGGTGCGCACCGGCGGGTTCGCGACGGCCAACTTCGCGCGCAGGTGCGCGGCCGCACGCTCACCGGAGAATTCCTCGCCGTTGCGGACGAACGTCAGACGCGACTCGGCCAAACGCTCCAGCATGGATTCGATCTGGGTCGACGTCACCCGGTCCGCCGGGCCCAGTTCGAACTCCGCGAGATCGTCGCCGAACAGTCGATTCCGTAGCTTGACGAGACCGAGGGTGAACTCGGAACCCGAGCGACGGAACGTCGCGACGTCGCCGGGCTGCATGGAACGCAGCAGGACGACGGGTTCGCCGGCGTCGTCGTCGATCTTGGTCAGGACTTGGCCGAGGGTGACGTCGCCGATCGTCAGCACGAGTCCGAGATTCGGGATCTTCTGGCTCGTGCGCTGGAGGAGAGTGAGATGGGCCGGCGCCGGCGGTGCGCTCGCACACGCGGAGAGGAGGATGGGCATGGCGAAGATCGACAGGACGCGAGCGCTCGACATGGGATCCCAGTGGCCGGCCGAGCGCGGATTCCGTCGAATCGTGGGTTGCGCCCTCGGCGTCAGTTCCTCCAATGCCCGCAGCCATGGCAGCGAAGAAGACCAAGCCCTCGTTCTGGCTGTTCAAGTCCGAGCCGGACGTGTTCTCGATCGACGACCTGAAGCGGGATCGACGAACGAGCTGGGAAGGCGTGCGCAACTACCAGGCGCGCAACCTGCTCCGCGACGACATGAAGGTCGGCGACGGCGTGCTGTTCTACCATTCGAACGCCAAGCCGCTCGCCGTCGTCGGCGTCGCGAAGATCGTCAGGGCGGGGTATCCCGACCACTTCGCCTGGGAGCCGGGGCACAAGTACTTCGATCCCAAGTGCGATCCCGACGATCCTGCGTGGTACATGGTCGACGTGTCGTTCGTCGCCGCGTTCGACGAGCCGGTGACGCGCGACGCGATGCAGTCGGAGCCGTCGCTCGCAGACATGATGGTGCTGCGGCGCGGGGCGCGACTCAGCGTGCAGCCGGTGACCCCGGACGAGTGGCGGACCGTCGTCGGCATGGGGCTCGGCGCGCGGGCGAAGGGTGTGCTCGCGAAGTTCTGATGCGTTCAACGCGTCGCCGCGATGCGCCGCAGCGGGAAGCAGCGACCGAGCACGACGAGC
>JAGQQZ010000161.1 GCA_020425915.1 Planctomycetota bacterium
CCTCCTGTCGTTGCGAGCCCGAGTGAAGGCCGTTCCGCAAGCTCGTCAAGTCGAGGATCGGGAGCAATCTCCCCTTCGATCCGCGAGACCGAACAGCCTCTGGCTCACCCGCGAGACGTCCGACTCACCGCGCCCCGATCGTCCACGCCATCGCGTTCGACATCGTGAGCCCTGCGGGGTTCGCGACCGGATCGAACACGAACGCCTGCGAGAACAACTCGAGTCCGACGAGTCCCGTCAGCGGCGTGATCACGATCGTGTGCGTGGCGGCGCCGGTGCCATCCGCGACGAGTGACTTCACCCACACCGGGTCGAGGTACTGCGTGCAACCGGTCATTCCGAGCGGCGAGAGGTCGAACGGCAGCGCGAGTCCGCCGACCCACATGGTGTCGTCGAACCCGAACTGCAACACGACCGCGGCGCCAGCAGGCGCGTTCTGCACGTCTTGCGTCCATGCCTCGCCGACCCACGGTAGCGTCGCCATGTCGAGGTCCGGCACGCCAGCCGTACCGGAGCACCCGACGCCGAGCCGTTGACCGGCTGCGGGTTCGATCGCATCGGTGATCGTCAGATCGAGCGACGCGAGGTACGCGAAGTTGTTCGCCGGCACCGGCGCGATCGCCGACACGTCGACGGAGATCACGACCCCGACGCTGTCGACGATCACCGAATGAGTGGTCATCGAGCTGTCGTACGGAACCGTGTACGAGAACGACGGTCCGATCCCGATCGTCCCTCCGCTAGTGCCGGGACCCGAGCGCATCGACTGGATCGCGATGGACACCGGCTGAGGGTTCGGCGACGTCAGCGTCAGATCGATCCGACCGTTCTGTCCCACCTGCCCACCGCCGGGCCCCGCGGCGAAGACCTGCATCGCGGCGCTGAGGTCGATGTCGACGTGCACCGACGGTCCTGAAGTGTTCGCGTCGTAGCTCGCAGTCGAGAACAGGAATCGCAACGGCGCCGGATCCGTGACGTTGAGGTTCGTCGGCGGGAACATCACACCCGGCGTGACCGAAGACGAAGCCCCCGGTGTGAACGCCGAGAAGTCGATCGCGGTCGCGGACACCGCAACTTGCGCGTCGATCGTCGTGGCGAGGAACAGCGCGGCCGAAGCCGTGCAGAGCGAGCGGATCCCAGGTCGGTTCATGGTGCACCCATCACGGTTGCACCCGACATCATACCAAGCTCCGACACCGCGGGGCCATCGGAGCTTGGGAACCGCCGATCAGGCGTCGACCTTGCGCCCGAGGAACAGCACCGTGCCGGTCCGGGTGTCCCGGATCAGGTAGACGAACGGATGGTCGGCCGCGAACTTCGGCACGAACGGTCGGACCGAACCGCGGATGGCGAGCGCCATGCCCGTCGCCGCGGCCGCCTCACTGCCCTTCTCGTTCACCTCGACGAACGACTTGTGCAGCGCCTTGGCGAGGAACAGTTGGTCCTCGAACGGCTGCGTCGTCGACATGCCGGTGAAGTCGGCGCGCATCCGATCGAACGCCGTCGCCATGCCGAGCGCCGCGAGGTGTGGCTCGAGGTCGATCGAAGACTCGGCGCGGAACTTCGGCAGCTCGACGTCGACCGTGCGCTGTTCGAGCGCCGCCACCCACTTCGCCAGGTTCTCGGCGGAGAGTCGCCGTTCGAGCTGCGGTAGACCATCGTCGCGCATCGGCAGGACGACGAGCATCGCGAGGTCCTCGCCGCGATACGGAATCTCGAGCACGAGGAAACCGTCCTCGTCGGGGTATTCCCCGCCCTCGGCCGCGTCGCGGAACTTGGTCGGGACGTCGTACTCCGTTCCGTCGCCGCGGAATGCACTGAGCCGCACGTCCTCGTGCTCGCGCTGGATCATCATCGGCACCTCGTGCTTGCTCCCGTCCGACGATGTGAACTGGCGCAAAGCCGTCTTGTCCGGATCGAACGGCATCGTCCACTCCCCGGCGAACCAGATCGCGTTCAACAGCACGAGCCGCGTGTCGCTCGTGATGTCACCGTCCGCGAACAGGTCGTGGATCCGCTCGCGCGTCCGCTCGGCGACCCAGGAGTTGATCCGCGCGGTCTCGCCGGACGGGTCGCCGACGAAGTCCGCGGCCACGACGGCGCCGGTGTCGTAGGCCTCGGTGATCGTCGCGACGTAGTCCGGATCGAGCTCGTAACTGCGTTCGGCCCAGATCGAGTTCGCGATCCGCAGCTCGTAGGTCGCGAGCGCGCGCTGCATCGCGTCGATCTCGTAGCCGATCCGGCGGAACTCCTGTGTCGCCGCGCGACGTGCCTCGCGGTCCCCGGCCGCGCGCGCACTGTCCTGGAGTTCCCGCTGCTCCTGCCGTAGGGCGGTCAACCGTTCGATCTCGGCGCGCGCACGCTCGACAGCCGTCCGGCGAATGGTCTCGTCGAACAACCGGTTGAGGTGCTGGAAACCGGTGTGGATCTTGCCCCATTCGATCGGCACGCGTTGCGGGTCGTCACCGATCCGCGTGGCCTCGGGCGAGAGTCGCAACACGGCGGCGATCTCCTCGGCGGTCGCGCCGCGGGCCCCCGCCGCCACCATCGCGAGTGCGTTCGCGATCGAGTACGGCGACAGGAACAGGTCGCCGTACTCGCCGCTCGCCACCACCTGCCGATAGAGGTCGAAGCCGAACTCGGTGTTGGCCTTCGCCACGATCTCGTGCGGCGGATCGCCCTGCGGTGCCACGAGCAGGCCGCCGGCCGTGGCCGTGGCCGCGCCGAGTGCGTTCGACAGGGTGACGGTTCCCGCGACGACGAGGACCCGGGTAAGCGTGGACTTCATCTCTTGCTCCTCCAAACCCGTATGGGCTCCGATGTAGAACGATGTTCCGTCGGCGGTCGCGCGACCGGCCGGTGTGTCGATGACGAGCGCAGGCGCTCCGGCCGCGATCGAGTGGACGTGGAGTTCGCCGCGACGGAGTTCGATCCGATCGCTGGCGACGGTCTCGAAGTCCGCCGCTCCGCCGGTCGCGACGACGACCCACTTCGGGTCGAGCGGGATCGACGGCGAGCGACCGAACACGATCACCAGCGTGGCGAGCAGAACCGCGGCCACCGCGAGCCAGATGCGACGCGGGATGCGGCGGACCGGTCGCGTTGCCTCGCCCGAGATCGCGCCGTGGTGCCAGCGGAGCAGCGCGTCGACTTCCAGCTGCTCGACGAGGCGTTCGAGGGCTGCGTCGTCCGAGCGCAGCAGGTCGTTGAGCAGTCGCCGTTCCGCCGCGTCGAGTGCGCCACGTTCTGCGGCCGCCAGCAGACGTTCGAGTTCGTTCGACTTCATTGCGCGCGCTCCCCGGCGAGGACACCTTCGATGCAGCGAGCGAGCGCTTGGCGGATGCGGAACACGGCGACACCGAGCGCGCCCGCCGTCTTGCCGAGTGCCTCGGCGACGCGAGCGATCGGCTCGCCGTCTCGGTAGCGCCGCTCGACGATCTCACGCTGGTCCGCCGGCAACCGTCCGAGGCACTCCGCCAACGCGACCTGACGATCGTCGGTCACCGCCGCGCGCTCGGCGGCACGATCCGCGACCCGATCGACGACGTCCTGGTCGAAGGCCAGCCGTTCGCGTTGCCTGGCCTGCCGCGCGGCCCGCGCCTGGTTGCGTGCGATCGCGAACGCCCACGGCAGGAACTCGCGGTCG
>JAGQQZ010000162.1 GCA_020425915.1 Planctomycetota bacterium
CTCGGACGCGGCCTTCCTGCCGATCGCCTCGATGTAGCCGGACTCGTCGGTGATGTCCGTGATGTTGACGTTGATCAGAACGAGTCCGATCTTCTCGAGCTCGGGCGCGAGCGACTGGTGGATGCTCTCCAGGAACTTGTCGCGGTCGCGGTTGATGTCCTCGATCGCCATCGAGGCGATCACCTGTCGGAGCTGGCCGAAGATGATGTCCTCGGCCTGTTTCGTGATCTCGCGGCTCTCGAGCCCCAACAAGCGCTCGGCTGCATTCTGCATGACCGCCGATTGCGTCGAGATCGCGACCGTGAACACGCTGGGCACGTTGACGCGGATGTTCTCCATCGAGAGCGCACCGCGAAGCGGGATCTCGATCTGCATCGGATCGAGCGAAAGGTATCCGTAGTCCTGGATCAGCGGCCAGACGAACGCGCCGCCACCGTGGAGGCAACGAGCCGATCGACCCTCCCGGACCTTGCCATAGATCACCAGGATGCGGTTGCTGGGGCAGCGCTTGTAGCGCTTCACGAGCACGATGACGAAGCTGAACAGGATCAGCGCCGCCGCGATCGCGATGAAGATCAGAGTTTGATAGCCGTCAGGCATCGGGGTTCCTCGCGGTTTCGAGTGGGTTTCGTGTTGTTCAGGACTCGAGGCGAGTGACCTCGAGAGTGTCCGGTGATCGCAGCGCCGTCACGCGAACCGGAGTGCCGGTCGGGATCGCGGGGCCCCGAGTGATCGCGTGGCACTCGAGCGAGCGGCCCTGGATCGTCAACGTCACGCGCCCGCGACCCGTGCCGTCGGCCGGGATTCGGAGGTAGCAGCGACCCTCGGAGCCGGCTGCGTTGGACAGGTCGACGGTCCCGTCCGCCTGGAGGCGGTGCAGCGCGTTCATCAACCAGGCGATCGTGTAGATCGCGGCGAGCCCGGCCGTCGATGCGATCGCAAGGCTCCAGGTCGGTGCGACCCCGAACTGTCGTGCCGCGAGCCCGCCGAGACCGAAAAATGCGGCGGCACCGACGAGTGTCTTGATCGACAGGACTTGAACGAAGGCGTCGCCATCCCCTGCATCGAAGTCCGCGTCCGCGTCGATCTCGCCACCGACGAGACTGACGAGGATCTGCAGGGCGAGGAGCGAGCCTCCGGCGATCGCGCACCAGAGGAAGATCGAATCCATGGCGGCGGGGTTCGTGGACCGGTCCTGGGAATTCACCTGGACGCGACACGGGCCGGTTTCGGTGCGAGAATGGAGATTCGCGCCTTACGTCGGGCCCGGTGCCCGTCTCCAGTCCGTGGTCCCGATGCGAACCGATCTGACCCGATCCGAACGAACCTGCCGACTCAGCGATGTCGAAGTCGCGCTCCTGGCCCGCTTTCGGGCCGGCGAACGGGAGGATTCGTTCCAGGAGCTGGTCCGCGGGCAGCTGGGCCCTCTGATTGCCCTGGCGCGACGTGTGACGGGAGATTCCGCGTGGGCGGACGATCTCGTCCAGGAAGCGCTGGTCCGCGCGTATCGCGGGCTCGACGCGTTCCGCGGCGAATCCAGCCTGCGCACGTGGCTGTTCCGGATTCTCGTGCGCCTGTCGAAGGAACCCAGCCGGTGGCAGCGCAGCGAGCCAGCCGCGCCCCTGTCGGTCGAGGTGCCGGATGTGCTCGGGATCGATCCGCATGACGAACTCGTCGAGCGCGAGCTTCGAGACCGGCTCGAGGAGGCGCTCGAGCGACTGACGCCACGTCAGCGCGCGGCGTTTCACCTCCGAGCGGTCGAAGGAATGGACTACCGCGCGATCGGGGCGGCGCTCGACTGCACGCCGGTCGCCGCTCGCATGCTCGTCCTGGGTGCGCGGAAGAAGGTCATGGCTCGGATGGAGAGGCACCTCGAATGGTGAATCCCCCTCGGTGCGATTTCAGCGACGCGGTGTTGGCGCACTTCCTCGACGGTGAGACGAATCCGGTCGAGGTGGCAGTCGACGGCTCGACCCGGGCGTGGACCGGGGAGGAACTCGCGCGACATCGAGGCGAGTGTGACGAGTGCACGTTGCAGTTGGCTTCCGCGCGGCGGCTGGATGCGCTGCTGGCCGCGACGTCCGACATCACGGTGTCGGAGGACATGGCCGATACGATCTTCGAGGGAGTCGCCGCGCGCCTGCGGCCCGAGGTCGCTGGATCGAGCGGTTCCTCGGCGTGGCACGCGCGGTGGGCGTCGGTGGCGGCGGCCGTCTTGTGTGGCGCGCTGGGTTTCGCACTCGCGCACTGGCTCGACGATTCCCGGGACCGGGAGTTCGTCGTCACGGACGCTTCGGAACGTGTGCCGCCGCGTGACGTTCCTTCGCAGCCCGAATCGCGGCCGGGAGTCCTGGTGCTCTCGGGGCCTCGGCGACCGGTCCGGTTCGAGTCGAGCGTCCGGTCCGTGACTCCCGAACAACTCGAGCAGGCGTTCTGGTTCGCGTCGTGGACGCGTGCCACGGCGCTCGGCTGGCCTCGCGATCTCCACTCGCTCGACGTCGGCGCGCGTGACGCCGCCGACCGCTTCCGTCTTCGCCGGATCCTGGAGATGACGGAGAGTCTGTCGGGTCGTGGTCTGCAGCGCTTGGTCGAGTCGATCGAGTCCAGCGAAGGTGAGCTTCGCGACCGAATCGTGCGTGCGGTGCGCGGAGTGGACGACGTGAGACCGCGACTGGTCGCTGCGTTGCGCCGTGAAGGAGCCTCGGTCGTTCGAGTCGCGAGCTGGCTCGGGGGCGCACCGCTCGACCGCGCGATCGTGGACTTCGTCGGGAACGACGCGGTCAGAGCGACTGAGGTCGCCGAGGCAGTTGCTGAGGTCCAGGATCGGCCCGGGCGCGTCGATCTCCTGTTGCGCATGCGAGATCGGTTGAGCATTCGCGGGGGTGACGACGACTTCGCGCTGTTCGGCCAGTGGTTCGAGACCCAGCCGAACGAGTGCAGCCACCAGCTTCTCGTGGCCCTGCGCGACGGTCGAGATGCCGAGGAGCGGCGCGCGTGCCTGCTCGCGTTGGCGTCACGTGCCGACCCCTCGACCGCTCCCGCGTTGTTCGCGATCGTCGAGGGTCCACGTCAGCACGAAGCCGAACTCGCGGCGTTCGCGCTCGGGAAACTCCCGGTCGACAGCGACGACCTCGCTCGCCGCGAGCTGCGGCGTGGGTATCTGCGAGTCGCCTCGCTCGCGTGTCGCCGCGATCCGATCGCCTCGAGGCATTTGCGACTCATGCGGCTGACCGACGAGGAGCGAGCATTCCTCGAGGCAGGCCGCTTCAACGCGCATCAGTTCGAGATCGCGGTCGCGCTTTGTCGTGATCGCCGCGTCGATCCGACCTTGAGCGACGATTGAGTTTCCGACGCCGCTTCGGGGCGGCAAGACCAGGAGAAGTGACATGTTGTTGGCCACCATTCTGACCTCGCTTTCGTTCGCCACGACCGCGGCTCCACAGGAGCCGACGCGTGTCATGCGGACGGTTCCGGTCGGTGATCTGGCAGGGTTCGAGCTGCCGTTCCATCGGACTCCGTTCGGATCGCTGCTTCGCGTGGAGGACGAGGGCGTCGAGCTGATCGATCACGACGTCGCGGAGCGCGGGATCGCAGGCGACTACCTGGTCGAACTCGTGAGGACGTCCGTCGAACGGATGGACCCGGAGGCCGTCGACGAGCTGGTCGTCGCGGTCGTCGATTCGCGGCTCGCCCTGTCAGGTCCGCCCGCGGCAGTCGATCGCGCCGTCGCCGTCATTCGAGCCCTCGATGCGAGCGTCGGGCGACCGATTATCATCGAGGCGAGCCTCGTAGAGTTTCGAACCGGGTTCGGTCCGCTCGACGTGCGACTCGACCGCGACGCGCTCGCGCGTGCACTCGACGGCAAGCGAACCCGTTGGAACTCCCGATCCGTGACTCGCTCCGGGCGGGCGACCGTGCTCTCGCAGGCGAAGTTCACGCAGTTCGTATACGACTGCGACGTCGAGGTGGCACAAGACCAGAGCATCTCCGATCCGCAGGTCCGTACGATGTTCGAGGGAATCCACCTCGAAGTCGAGCCGCATGCGATCCCCGATTCGGAGGATCTCGTGTTGTTCGGACACGCCGTCTTGGGGGATCGCTGCGGCGACATCGAGACGCGTTCGACCGGTATCGATGCCATGACCGCGCTCGACGTGCCGCGTGTTGCCAACAACCAACTCGAGTTCTCCGGTCGGATCCCGAACGGCGGGGCGCTCGTCGCCTGCTTCGATGGCGCCGAGGATTCCGGGTCTCGCTTCGCCTTGATCGTGTCCGCGTCCCAGCCGCGGGAGGATAGGCAGGTGCCGGGCATGCGGGCGTTTCCGGTGTCCGCGCTCACTTCGCGGTCGTTGGTCTCGAGCGTGCGCGCGCGCGGTGTCCGTTTCGACCACGAGGCGCATTCCGTGTTCCCGCTCCGCGTCGGAGAGCCCGGCGGTGCGATGGGGGTCGATACCGTCTATGAGATCCTGTCCCACGTCCTCGAGCCGCAGTTGGACGAGGGGCAGGTGGACATCCTGATGGTCGCCGGGTGGGCGCTGACATTCGGCCGTGACGACGTCATCGAGACCACGCGGGAGGCACTCGTTGCGATGCACGATCAGTGGATTCGTTCGGCTGCGTGCGACTTGTGGGCGTGGGTCGACGATCTCGACGGCGGCGCCGAAGCCGCGTTCGACGGAAGACCGGACGCGAACCCGAACTTGCCAGCGATGCTCCACCATGTTCGCCTCCCGGTGATCCTGGGGCGCCCGCACTTCGTCGTCCATGGAGTCGAATCCACGGTCGTGCACGATGTCGGTGTCGAGATCGCTCAGGAGGCGTCGGCGGTCAATCCGATCGTCACCTCGACGTTCGGAGGCTTGTTTGCGAGCCTCGTCGTCCAAGACGGAATCGATGCGTTGAGCGTGCAGTGTGACGTGGACCTCTCGCAGTTGCTGCGCACCCGACGTCACGCGGCAGAGACGCGCCACGGCGGAGACCTTCACCTGCCCAGCACGGAGAGGCTTCGCTACGTACATGCCGGTCCGATCGAGACAGGGAAGGTCCTCGAATTCGGCGACGGCGGGTCGATCACCGACGGTGCGCGTCGGTTCAGAGTGCGCCAGGCGATGAGAGTCGAACGTCGCTGAGCCGGTCAGTACGCGTCGAAGATGCCGAAGCTGAGTCCGAGGCTCGGCTGCTCGCCGACCGCGAACACGCTGTGCCACGCCGTGTTCTCCCGGTCTGGAGAGGGCAGGACGAGTACATCTCCGGGGGCGAGCACGATCAGGGCGTTCGCCTCCGCGACCCGCTGCGTGAACCCGGGGTCCATGTTCAGGAGGCGCCAGAGTGGTTCGTCGATCTCGTCGAGCGCGGCCATCGCGCGGGCTGAGTTGTCGAATCGGGGGTCGGCGATCGCGACGAGTTCGGCGAGAGCGCCTCGCGGGAGCGCGAGCCATGCCGTGTGACCTGCGAGTTGGCCGAACACGACGCCCCGTTGGTCCGGGTCCGCGTCATGGTGGAACACCGCACCGCCACCCGGAGCGTTGCTGTAAACGATGCGTTCGGACAAGCGAACGGGAGCCCCGTGGAGTCGTCCGAGTTCCTCGAGCAAGGTCGGGTGGGTGAGTAACGCGCACTCGGGAAACACGCGTTGCGCGAACTCGTCGGCGAGCGCGATGCGAGGATCCTCGTTCGCGAGCCACTCTCGCAGGCTCTCGTAGCCGAACGAGAACCGTACTCTGAGCGACAGGTCCGACTCGTCGTCCGCGATCCAGCTGAGCCGCGCCGTCACGTCGCGAGCGATGCGTGTGCCGTTCTCATCGACCACGTCGACGAACAGCCGCTCGATCTCGCGGGGATCGCTCCGATCGACGGTGCTACTCGAGTAGCGGAAATCCGGGTCATCATCGACGCGGCGATCGCACTCGTCGAGCCAGCCAGCGCCGTTGCGGAGTCGATCGAACATCGCTCGCGTCGATTCGATCTCGGTGCGCAGGACTTCGATCCCGCCCTGCAGGATCCTGGGCCAACGGATCGGGGCGCCGCGTCTCCAGTCGCTGGTGTCGTCGGCGGCGCGCTCGGCGTCGGATGTGGTCGCTTCGACGAAGCCGTGGTGCACCCCGCGGCGGTGCAAGGCGAAGGCGTTGGCCGGGCGGGGAGTAGACGGAGGGATGAGTTTCGGGGTCACGCGACGTGGATGAGTACGTGGCGCGTGGATCCGCGTCGACGGTGTTCCCACAGAAACACCCCCTGCCAAGTGCCGAGCCCCAGAGCGCCGCCCAGGATCGGGATGGACAACGATGTCGAGGTCAGCGCCGACTTCACGTGGCTCGGCATGTCGTCGGGTCCCTCCGCGGTGTGGGTGAAGATCGCGTCTCCATCGGGGACCAGCCGATCGATCCAGCGCTCCAGGTCCGCCGCGGCGCTTGGGTCCGCATTCTCCTGGATGACGAGACTGGCCGACGTGTGTCGGACGAAGACCGTGCAGAGGCCGTCGAGCACGCCCGCATCGTCGACGACAGCACGAATCTCGCGCGTGATCTCCCGCAGGCCGCGCCTCTCGGTCTGAATCTCGAGTCGCGAGGTCGTCACGGAGCGAACGTGAATCCGACGGCGTTCGACACTCGGTGGATGCTGTTCAGCGGATCGTAGATCACGAAAGCGTGGTCGAGATGTGTCCCGACCAGACCCGGTGGCAGCACACCGGCTGGAATCGTGAACGAGCCGGAGGACCGACCGTTCGCGTCGAGCGGCCCCGAGCTGCCCGCGAACGGGAACGTGTTCATCGAGTTCAGCGAGGTGACCATCCAGCCGTCGAAGTTGAGCGGCAGCGTCAGGCCGTTCACGGGCAGACCGGGGGAGGTTCCCGAGGACGAGCCGACGAGCAAGTAGGTCTCTCCGGCATGGTTTGCGCCGGTGACCATGTCGAACTGGATGGTTCCGCCGGCCGTCAACGAGAGTTCGTCCCGGTCCTGCCACAGCGTGCGATCGACGAAGTGGGTGTGGAACATCACACCCGATGCCGCTTGGTACTCCCAAACGCGTTGACCTGACGGCGTGAGTTCGAACAGCCATCCCTGTCCGCCGCTGCACACGAGAGTGTTCCCGTTGGGGAGCCGCTCGGCGCTCGAGACGAAGCTCGAGCCGAAGTCCGGCGCGGAGTAGGACCAGACCGGGCCAGCCGGGCCGTACGGCATTCCCGGTAGCGGCGCGATGAAGTTGCCGTTCCCGTCGAGGGGGAGCACGATCTCGTCGACCTTCGAGGAGCCGGGGTTCACGGTGCCATTGTTGAACACCACGATGTTCCCAGCGCCAGGACGGCCTTCGTCGATGAAGTTCGCTCCGTGCTGGCCGATGAAATAGGCGTTCGCCAACGCACCGCGCCCGTACGCCGCGGGATTACCCCAACGGTAGAGCAGGTCGCCACCCTTGCCGTGGTTGCCGCCGGTCGAGCCGGCGGCTTCGGCCGTGGTGGTGCTGTGGTCGATGATCCAGATCTCGTTCTGCGAACGAGCACTGACCACGATCCAGTCGTGCACCGGGTCGTAGTCGATGCCGTTCAGGTGATTGAAGTCCCCGCCCGGCGGTGGCAGCGGCGGGTGATTGATGTCGATCTTCTCGGGGTGGTCGGCGATGACACCGAAGTTCGGTTTCGTGCCATCCAGATCCTGGATCAAGTGATCCCAGACGTGCCACTCCCAGACGATGATGCCGCCGGACGGGGGCGTCGGCTGCACCTCGATGATGTGGTCTGGCCGGAACGGACCGGGCTGCAGCAGCACCGGGTTGCGACCGGCGGCGATCGCATCGGCCTGGGACTTCTCCTCCCACGCCAGCATCAGGATGTTGCCGTTCGGCAGCATCGCGATGTCGTGGTGGGAGATCGAACCTCCGCTGTCGTACTGGAAGTCCCACAGCAGGGTCCCGTCGAACGCGAACCGCCTGAGCCCCCCGCCGGCGCCCTGGATCGGGTAGGGGGTGCCCGTCCAGTACGTTCGCAGCAGCGTCCCGTCCTCGTCGACGTACACGCCCGTGCCCGGGATGTCCGTGTGGAACCACGTGTGGACGATGTTGCTCTGCTCGTCCAGCAGATACGTCTCTCGCTCGCCGAGATGACCGAAGACGCGTAGGCCCGGCTGTGGCGACTGCGCGATCGCGGTGGACGCGAGCGCGAGGACGTGTACGGCGAGGATTCTACGAAGGGTCGACGTCATCGGGCGTTCGGCGCCGTTCGTGGCGCCAGGGAGCCGGAAGGTCTCCCCGGTCATTATGCCCCATGATCGGCCCGCGTGCCGACTCCCCGATCGCTATGGGGAAACCGGCTCGTTCGCAGCGTGTGCCGTGGCGAGGTAGTCCGCCAGAGAGAACGCGTCGACCTGGATCGCCTCCTCCCGTGCGGCTTCCGCTCGTCGGAGTTGTTCCACCTCGGACGGGTCGAGGATCGACTCGGCGACGGCGCGCTCGATCAGCTTCCCGATCGGGGCCTTCTCGAGCGTGCCCGCTCGAATTGCGTCCTTGAGTTTCTTGTGAATCGGTTCCGCGGCCGCGCACAACTCGAACGCGTGTTCGAGTCGTCCGAGCCCGACCCTGGCGTCCTCGGGCACGAAGCATCCGTTCGTGAGGGCATCGCGATCCGCGCCCGGAGTGAGCAGCATGCGGGCGACCTTGCCGCCGACGTGATCCGACGGGCCCGACCCGATCGGATTGATGCGGGACCACAGGCGTACCGGACCGCGCAGCAGCGCGGCCCCCGGCATCCTGAGGTTCTGCAACAGACCCTGGAACGCCGTCTGCATCTGGCCGAACGCGTACTCGCAGGCCCACTGCATCAGCGGGACGTGCTCCGGCTTGCTGCCGTCGGCTTGGAATCGCCGCAACGTCGCGGAGACCAGCAACATCCATGCGAACACGTCGGCGTATCGGCCAGTGATCTTCTCCTTGCGCTTGAGATCACCACCGAGGCCGGCCATGGCGAAGTCCGCGAACAGCGCGAACGTCGCCGACGACCAGCTCAGCCGTCGCCAGTAGGGTGCCGCGGGTCCGCTGACCGGAGAGGTCGCGATGCGACCACGCGTGACGCTCAACAGAACGGAGCGGAATCCGTTCCGGATCACGTGCCCGACGTGGCCCCAGAACGCGTGGTCGAACGCAACGCGATCGTTGTTCTCGGACGCCTCGATCTCGCGGAACGCGTACGGGTGGCATCGGATCGCACCTTGTCCGAACACCATCAGCGTTCGAGTCAGGATGTTCGCGCCCTCGACCGTGATGCTGATGGGCGTGCCGCAGTAGCCGTTGGCGAGCAGGTTGTTCGGCCCGCGGGAGATGGCGGCCCCGCCGCACACGTCCATCCCGTCGTTGATGATGTTCCGGTAGAGTTCGGTGAACTCGAACTTCGCCATGGCCGTGACGACCGGCGGGTTCGAGCCAGCGTCCAGCCCGCCGACGATGAACCGTCGCGTCGCCTCCATCAGGTAGGTGAATCCGCCGATGCGCGCGAGCGGCTCCTCGATGCCCTCGAATCGCCCGATCGCGAGGCCGAACTGCTTCCGGATCGCGGCGTACGCCCCGACGGCGCGGGCCACGAGCTTCGCGCCGCCTGTGCTCGTAGCCGGCAGCGAGATGCCGCGTCCTGCCGCCAGGCACTCCATCAGCATCCGCCAGCCGTGGCCGATCC
>JAGQQZ010000163.1 GCA_020425915.1 Planctomycetota bacterium
ACCCTCCTTCGCGGCGAACGCACAGAACTTGCACGAGTACTGGCAGACGTTCGTGTAGTTGATGTGCAGGTTGTTGTTGAAGTAGGCCTTGTCGCCGTGGAGTCGCGTGCGCACGCGGTGGGCGAGGTGACCGACGGCTGCGAGGTTCGTCGACTCGAAGAGCGCGATTCCGTCGTCGAAGCTCAATCGCTCGCCGGCGTCGACCTTCGCGCGGATCTCGCCGAGACCGGCCGCGTCGATCAGGCGGTTGGCCAGCGTGGTTTCCAGCGGTGCATAGCTCATCGGGCGACTCCCTCGGAGACCACGGCTTTCTTGCGCGGCGGCGCACCGAACTTGTCGGTCTCCGGCGTCTCGATGTGTTCGTAGAGCATCGTGCGCCGCTGTGGAGCGAAGCCCGCGTCCTTGATGTGGCGCTCGATCTCGGCGACCGACGTCGGGTGCGAGCAACCGGCCGACGAGACGACGTTCTCCTCGAGCATCGCCGAACCGAAATCGTCGGCGCCCATGCCGAGCCCGGTCTGGCAGGTCTTCATGCCCTGGGTGACGAAGCTCGACTGGATGTGCTGCACGTTCTGCAGGTAGATCCGCGCGAACGCGAGCGTGCGGAGGTACTCGGCGACGGTCGTCTTCGGCGCGGCCTCCGCCTCCATCGGCGTGTGCTTCGGTTGGAAGGTCCACGGGATGAACGCCGTGAACACGCCGCACTCCTCCTGCAGGTCGCGGATCCGCGTCATGTGCTCGATCCGCTCGGCGTCGGTCTCGACGTGGCCGAACATCATCGTCGCGGTGCCGCGCATGCCGAGTTCGGCGAGCTGTCGCATGACGTCCAGCCACTCGTCGGTCGTCGCCTTCTTCGGCGCGATGATCTTGCGCACTCGCTCGACCAGGATCTCGGCGCCGCCGCCCGGCACCGAGTCGAGGCCGGCGTCCTTCAGGTCGCGCAGCACCTCGATCACCGGTCGCTTCTCGAGCCGGCTCAGGTGGTGGATCTCGGGCGGCGACATGGCGTGGATCCAGATCTGCGGGTAGCGCGCCTTGATGTCGCGGAACAGCTCGGCGAACCAGTCGCTCTTGAGCCGCGGGTGGTGGCCGCCCTGCAGCAGCAGTTGGATCCCGCCCTTCGCGATCGTGTCCTCGATCTTCTCGTAGATCGTCTCGCGTGGCAGCACGTAGGCCTCGTCGTCGCCGGGTCGCCGGTAGAACGCACAGAACCGACAGTCGGTCACGCAGACGTTCGTCGGGTTGAGGTTCCGATCGATGATGTAGGTGACCTTCGGCTCCGGGTTCAGGCGGAAGCGGATCGCGTTCGCCAGCATGCCGAGCGAGGTCAGATCGAGACCGCGGTAGAGCTCGAGGCCCTCCTGCGGGGTCAGCGCCGCGCCGCCGAGGGCCTTGTCGGACAGCTCGGCGAGGCGGGGTGTGTCGACGGACGGGGTCATGGGCCGCTCAGGATAGGGGTGCGCCGCGAGAAGGGAAGGATCGCTGCTCCGTGCGAATTTCCGGATACGGTTCCGCGCCGATGTCGACCCCGTCAGAGCATCCTGGCAGCCGCTCGGCGCACCTGGCCTTGCTGGCTTGCCAGTTCTGCTTCGGGCTGTTTCCGCTGTTCGGCAAGCGCGCGCTCGAGGAGTTCGCGCCAGGTGTGGTCGCGGGTTGGCGAATCGTGGTCGGCAGTCTCGTGTTCGCGTTGCTGGCGCTCGCGGTCCACGGCCGCGACGTGTTGCCGCGGCGCAAGCACGTCGTCCCGATGTTCGCTTGCGCGTTCTTCGGGATCGCGCTCAACCAAGCGCTGTTCCTCGAAGGGCTCGAGCGGTCGAGCTCGGTCAACACGGGACTCATGATGATGGTGATCCCGCTGTTCACCTATCTGATCGCGGTGCTCGTCCGGCAGGAGCCGTGGAGCACGCGGCGGATCACCGGCATCGTCATCGCGCTGTCGGGGACCAGCTACTTGGTGCTGCAGCGCGGGCTCGACCTGCGCTCCGACTACCTCGTCGGCAACCTCCTGTTGATCGCGAACACGCTGAGCTACGCGACCTTCCTGGTCGCCGCCAAGCCGCTGATGCGGCTGTATCCGCCGCTCGTGTTCACGGGGTGGATGTATGCCCTCTGCCTATGGAGCGTGCCGTTCCTATCGGTCGACGGTCCGGTGTTCCCCGACGCGTCGACCGGCGCCTGGTGGTCGCTCGTCATGGTGCTCGTATTCCCGACGACCCTCGCCTACCTGCTGAACATGTACGCGCTCCAGCACGTGCGCGCGTCGACGATCGCGGTCTACGTGTTCCTGCAGCCGCTGATCGCCGGCGTGGCCGGTGTGACGGTTCGCGGCGAGTCGTTCGGCTGGTCGATGGCGGTCGCGGCGACGCTGATGCTGGCCGGGGTCTGGACCGTCGTCCGGCGCCCTCGGGGCCGATAGGGGGCCTCGGGAGCTCGTTGCCGCGCGCCGAGTCGCCGGATACGTTGCGCGCTCCGGCGGGCCGACGAGTTCGCCGACCATCTCATAGGAACCGCATGCAACATTCTCTCCTGGCCGCCGCCGCGGCGCTCTCCTGCCTCCTGCCGGTCACCGCGCAGGATCCCGTCCCCGCCGACGCGCCGAAGCCCGCCGACGATCACGCGACGTGGGAGGCGGACTACGACGTCGCCCTCGCGAAGGCCAAGAAGGCCGGCAAGGACCTGCTCGTCGACTTCACCGGCTCCGACTGGTGCGGGTGGTGCATCCGCCTGCACGAAGAGGTGTTCGACCACGAGGAGTTCTGGAAGCCGGCCTCGGAGAAGTTCGTCTTCGTCGCCCTCGACTTCCCGAACGGCGAGGAGGCCAAGGCCAAGGTGCCGAACCCGGAGCGCAACGAGGAGCTCAAGAACCTGCACGGGATCCAGGGCTTCCCGACGATCCTGTTGATCAACACCGACGGGGACGTGTTCGGGCGCACCGGGTACCGCGAAGGCGGCCCTGTGCCGTACGTCGAGCACCTGAACGAGATCTCGAAGCAGGGCAAGATGGACCTCGCCAAGGTGCGCGAGATCGTCGCCAAGGCCGCCAAGGCCGAGGGCGACGCGCGCACGGCGCTCATCGGGGAGGCGGCGATGGCACTGGCGGCGATGAACTCCGAGAGCCCGGGCGTCGTGACGCTCGCCGAGCTCGTGCGCGAGGGTCTCGCGATCGAGTCGCTCGAGCGGAAGTGCGTCGAGGCGCTGCTGGCCGTCGGTCAGATCGACGAGTCGCTGCGCGCATCCGTCACCAAGCTGGATCCGAAGAACGAGTCCGGCTTGCTCGAGAAGTGCGTCGCCGCGGTTTGCCAGGCGGTCGCGTCGCGTGAGGACGTCGTCGCGGCTTCGGCCGAGATCGACAAGCTGTTCGAACTCGCGATCGTCGACAAGGAACTCGGCGCGATGCTGTTCACGAACGGAGCGTTCTGGAACGAGCGGTTCCTGCAGGACCACGAGAAGGCCGTCAAGTTCGCCAAGAAGGCCCTGACGTTCGAGCCCCACGAGCGCGCCAAGCAGATGCTCGATCAGATCATCGGGGGGTGACCTCCGGTTCGCTCCGCGCGGGCTCGAGTAGCGCGCGGAGCGACTCGATCGCCAGGTCGTCGACGCTGCGCTCGCTGTTGCTGAGCACGACGATGCCGACCTGGCGGTCCGGGCACACGGCGAGGAACGACCGGCTTCCACCCGTGCCGCCGTTGTGCCACCAGATGCCGAGCTCGCCGATCCGCATGACGTGCCAGCCGAGGCCGAGGGGTGGTTCGGTTTCGACGCGGACTTCGCGGGCGAACGCGAGCACCTTCGACGAGTCCGCAGCGCGCAGCCCGAGGTTCGCGTCGACGAACAGCAACAGGTCGGCGACCGACGAACGCAGCGCACCGGCAGGTGCGAACACGTCGAAGTTCCAGTGCTGCGCCGGCCTACCGAGGCCGTCGTGGACCGGTGCCAACCGCTTCGTGCCGTTACCGAGTCCGATCCCGGTCGACTCCAGGCCGAGCGGCTCGAGGACGCGTTCGGTCAGGAGTTCGGCGTACGGTCGCCCGGCGTCGAGCGCGATCGCGTGGCCGAGTAGCGCCGCGCCGAGGTTCGAATACTCGTAGCTCTCACCTGGCTCGGTCGAGAGTCGGCAGTCGGCCAGTTCCTCGTAGAGCCGGTTCGCGTCGTAGTCGGCGTACGGGTCGGCGCCGTCCTTCGGCCGGAAGTTGCTCGGCATCCGCGGGAGACCCGAACGATGCGTGGCGAGGTCGAGCAACGTGATCGCGCGATGCTCGCCACGCGGCACCGTGACGCCTTCGGGCAAGCTGGCCTGGACGTCGTCGTCGAGCGTGAGTTCGCCGGCGAGCACGCGGTCGGCGAGCAGGATCCCGTTGAACACTTTCGAGATCGAACCGATCTCGAACAGCGTGTGTTCGTCCGGCGGGTCGCCGTCCGGGTTGGACACTCGACCGAAGCCCTTGGTCCAGCGAACGTCACCGGAACGGATTCCGATCGCGATGCCGACGTTCTTGTTCTTGCCGACGTGGGCGTTCGCGCGTTCGGCGATCGCGTCGGTGGGAAGCGACTGGGCGGTCGAGATCGTCGCGAGCAGGATCGTGGAGAGCCAGGTGTTCAGGATTCGCATTCGGGTCGAGTGGTTCGGGACTTCGGTCGTCTCGCGTTGTCTCCGAGGATAGCGGTCGTGCGTCAGGGGGTCGCGAGGCAGGCCTCACTCGGGCTCGCAACGACAG
>JAGQQZ010000164.1 GCA_020425915.1 Planctomycetota bacterium
CGATGTCGTGGACGTCGCCCTTCACGGTCGCCATCACGATCGTGCCTCGCGCTTCGACCGTCGCGCCCCTCTCGGCCTCCATGTGAGGCGTCAGCCAGGCGACGGCCCGCTTCATGACGCGCGCGCTCTTGACGACCTGCGGCAGGAACATCTTGCCGCTGCCGAACAACTCGCCGACGACCTTCATCCCGTCCATCAACGGACCCTGGATGACGTCCAGCGGGCGCGGCAACGCCTGGCGCGCCTCCTCGGTGTCCTCCTCGATGAAGTCGACGATCCCATGGACGATCGCGTGGCCGAGTCGTGCGCGGAAGTCGCCTTCGCGCCAACTCAGGTCGATCTCACGCTTCTTGCCACCGCCCTTGATCGTCGCGGCGAACTCGATCAATCGCTCGGTCGCGTCCGGCCGCCGATCGAACAACACGTCCTCGACGTGCTCGAGGAGGTCCTTCGGGATGTCCTCGTAGACGACGAGTTGCCCGGCGTTGACGATCCCCATGTCCATGCCGGCGGCGATCGCGTGGTAGAGGAAGGCCGAGTGCATCGCCTCGCGCACGACGTTGTTGCCGCGGAACGAGAACGAGAGGTTGCTGACCCCACCGCTGATCTTCGCGCCGGGACAGCGCTCCTTGATGATCCGCGTCGCCTCGATGAAGTTGATGGCGAACCGATTGTGCTCCTCGATGCCGGTCGCGATGGCGAGGATGTTCGGGTCGAACACGATGTCGTGCGGGTCGATTCCGGCCCGCTCGGTCAGTAGGCGAAACGCGCGCTCGCAGATCTCGACCTTTCGCTCGATCGTCTCCGCCTGACCGACTTCATCGAAGGCCATGACGACGACGCCGGCGCCGTAGCGTTTGACCAGACGTGCCTTGGCGAGAAAATCCGCTTCGCCCTCCTTGAGGCTGATCGAGTTGACGAAGCACTTGCCCTGCGCGCACTGCAGACCGGCCTCGATCACGCTCCACTTGGAGCTGTCGATCATGATCGGAATCCGAGCGATCTCCGGCTCGGTCGCGATCAGGTTGAGGAAGTTCCGCATCGCGTGCTCGGAGTCGAGCATCCCTTCGTCCATGTTGACGTCGAGGATGTTGGCCCCACCGCGCACCTGCTCGAGGGCGACGTCGAGCGCGCCCTGATAGTCATTGGCGAGGATCAGGTTGGCGAATTTCTTCGATCCGGTGACGTTCGTCCGCTCCCCGACCATCAGGAAGCTCGTGTCCGGATGCACGCGCAGGACTTCGAGTCCGCTGAAACGGGTGAAGCCGGCATGGCCCGCGTCGAACGTGCGCGGCGGAAGCGCATCGACCGCATCTCGCATCGCCCGGATGTGGTCGGGCGTCGTCCCACAGCATCCTCCGACGACGTTGACGAATCCTGCGTCCGCGAACTCGCGGAGCAACGCGGCGGTCTCCGAGGGTGACTCGTCGTACTCGCCGAACGCGTTCGGCAACCCGGCGTTCGGGTAGCAGCTCGTGAACGTCGAGCTGATCCCGGCGAGTTCCTCGACGTACGGTCGCATCTCGGCCGCGCCGAGCGCGCAGTTGATCCCGACGACGAGCGGGTGCGCGTGGGTCACCGACGACCAGAACGCTTCGATGGTCTGTCCGGAGAGAGTCCGACCGCTCCGGTCGGTGATCGTCACGGAGATCATCAACGGGATGTCGAGGTCGCGCTCTTCCCGCACTTCGTGCAGCGCGAAGATCGCGGCCTTGGAGTTGAGCGTGTCGAAGATCGTCTCGATCAGGATCACGTCCACGCCGCCGTCGACGAGCCCGCGGATCTGGGTCGCGTACGACTCGCGGAGCTGATCGAACGTCGTCGCACGATACTCGGGGCGCTCCACGTCGGGCGAGATCGACAACGTGCGATTCGTCGGACCGACGGCTCCGGCAACGAACCGCGGCCGCGAAGGGTCCTTCTTCGTCCACTCGTCCGCGGCTGCACGCGCGATCTTGGCGGCGGCCAAATTGATCTCGTAGGCGTGCTCCTCCATCCCGTAGTCCGCCTGCGAGATCGACGTCGCGTTGAAAGTATTCGTCTCGATGATGTCCGCGCCGGCCGCGAGATACTCGTGGTGGACCTGAGAGACGACCTCGGGTTGCGTCAGGCAGAGGATGTCGTTGTCGCCCGCGAGATCCATCGGCCAATCCGCGAATCGCGCGCCTCGGAATTGCTCCTCGGTGAGCTTGCGACGCTGGAACATCGTGCCGGTCGCGCCATCGAGAACGAGGATGCGACGGCTCATCTCCTCGCGCATCCGCGATTCTGCTCGGCCGCCGGCGTTGGTCGTGTCGGTTTCCACTCGGGACGTCATGGATCTCGGGTTGGGTTCTTGCACGCGGACGCGATGAACGTCCCCGGGAGCTCACTGCGTTCGTTGATCGGCTCGTGGATCTCGATCTGCACGTCGTCGAGGCCGGATGCCTCGAGCCACTGCCGTAGCGCGTCGATCGGAAAGCCCTGCCAGAGGACACCGAGTTCCTCCTTGAGCCAGTCCTTGTCGTTGTCGACGAAGTCGACGATCACGACGCGTCCGTCATCGCGCACGACGCGTGCCATCTCTCGGATCGCTTCCTGCGGTGACGCGACGTAGTGCAACACCATGTGGGCCAGCGCGGCGTCGACTTCGCCGTCGCCGATCGGCAGCGCGGTCGCCTCTCCACAGCGGAACTCCACGCCGGGGATCGAACTCGCGTCGAGCTTCGCCGCCGCTGCTTCGAGCATGCTCTCGGAGTGATCGATCGCGATCACGCGCACGCCGCATCGCGCGAGGTCCTGGGCGAGTACGCCGGTCCCCGTGCCGATGTCGACGACCGAGAGGTCTCGTGGGACGAGCTTTGCGATCGCCCGCGCACGCTGCGCGTCATCGTCGAAGACCCTTCGGAGCGAGTCCCATTCCGGTCCGATCGAGTCGAACCACGCGCGCGAGCGAATCGCTCGCTCGCGCAACACGGACTCGAGCGCGGCCGCGTCGCTCGCGACGACGGGATCCTGGCCGATCGTGCGCCGCGCCAGGTTCCACGCGTCCCGGCACGCGCATTCGGTCGCGGGCGCGAATCGATAGAAGCTGAACGTCCCTTCGCGCCGGTCGCGGACCAGACCCGACTCCCGCAGGATCGACAGGTGGCGGGACACCGTCGACTGAGCGATGCCGAGGATGCTCACGAGTTCCTGGACCGCCAGCTCCTCGCGCTCGAGCAGCGCGAGGATGCGGATCCGAGTCGGATCGGTGAAGGTCTTGAAGACCCGTTGGACGCTATCGACGGTCACGATGAATCGATAGATATATCGGAAGATCCAGATGAACGCATAAGTGAATCTGGTCCGAACCCGCGCGACCCGAGACCAGGGCGCTGGCCCCTCCATGCCACCGGCGACTCAGGGTCGTGCCTCGACCCGACGTGGCACGAAAAAAGCCGCACGGCACACGGCCATGCGGCTACTGGTGGAAGCGAGGGGAGTCGAACCCCTGACCTCTGCATTGCGAACGCAGCGCTCTACCAA
Organism: Planctomycetota bacterium; assembly: GCA_020425915.1. GTDB lineage: Bacteria > Planctomycetota > UBA1135 > UBA1135 > UBA2386 > JAGQQZ01. Next base: position 3,508 of record JAGQQZ010000164.1, read on the forward strand.
CTGAGCTACGCCCCCACAGATCTGTCGGGAGCGCCGGACGATAGCCAGCGCGGGCACCGAATGGAAGACCTTGCCGGCCGCGACGCTACCGATCCGAGTCCGGGGTCTTGATCCGTTCGAGACGTCCGGGCAGCGGACCTCCGACGACCTCGATCCCCGGCTGGCTGGCCCGCGAATCGAGCAGGAGGGACCCGTCCGAACCGAGCCGGCAACCCTCGCCGCGCGCGCGGAGATCCCCGCCGACCACGAACGCCCCCGCGACCTGTGCCTGACCGGCCGAGACGAGGCAATCGCTCGAACTGACGAGGGAAGCTTCGATCCGGACCACGCGACCGGAGACCAGGTCGTCCTCGGGCAGGCCGACGAACACGCATCCGCTGCCCTCGCTCCAGCCGTTGCGCGGATCACGCTCGGCGGCGACCACGAGGTGCCCCCCACCGACCACGGAGACGGATCGCCCGACGTAGACGTTGCCACGGACGACGAGCGTCGCGTTGCGGTCGATCTCGATTCGAACGGCGCCGCGACCACGGTCCACCCAGAGGTTCCCGTCGAGCACGAGTAGTCCCTCGGTCGGGAAGCGCGGCCGGACCACACCGTCCTCGTCGGGCACCAACACGTAGTCGATCTGGTCCGTGCCCGACCGAATCCGCAGCAGAGCGATCGAGTCGTCTCGCGCGAACGTCCGGCGCCGTGCGGCCCCGACCGCCTCCATGTCCCACTCCGAACCATCGCCGATCGCCGGCAACTCGATCTCCGGCGACAGCGCCGCTCTCAGCTCCAGCGGATCGATCCCGACCACGAGCGAGTTGTCGAACGAACCACGAATCGTCAGGGGCTGCCGCAATGCGCGAGGCAGCGCACCCGGGAGCAATTCACAACGAAACGCGAACGACGATCGAATCCTGCCGGAGACGGAGATCGTCGCGAATCGCCTCCCATCCATGGCGGCCACGTCGATCACCGAGTCGTAGTCGCCACGACGAATCTCGCTCGGCGCCCGCGCATCGACGGCCGCGAGGAGCGCGTGCTGTTCCGCGAGGGCGCGCGCGAGGCAGGTCTCGACCTCGTGACGACTCCGCGTGACCTCGGAAGTCGCTTGCGCAGTCCGGACCACGATCCACACGACCGTGAGAGCGCTGGCCACGACCGCGGCGAACTGCCACAGCTCGATCAGGCTCAGCAGCGGACGACGCAGCAGATGCCTCACCGTGCCGAGACCGCCGGGCCGGATCGATCCTGCAACACCAACACCGGTCCAACCGGACTCTCGTAGAGCGATGGACAGAGCACGGGCGCGATCTTCGCGTCCGACCAAGCCTGACGCAGCAACGCCAATCGTTCGGCGAAGTGAGCTTCGAACTGTTCGTCGGAGAGTCCGATTCCGCGCACACGATCGACATCATGGGCGAGTTCGGCGAAGGAGCGGACGGCTGCTCGCCGCGAGTCGACGACCTGCGCGGTTTCCTCGAGTGCGGGCCTCGCGATTCCGAACCATGCGCCACCGATCGCCGCGGTCATGCACGCGACCTGGAGGAAGTCGAGCAACAGCCCGGGTCGACGCTGCGGGTTTCTCGGTCGATACAGCTCGTGCTGCACGACGCGACGCATCACTCGGCACGCCCCGACGGCGTCATCGCGACGACGTCGTCTACAGACTCGGAATCGTCTTCGGGCTCCCGCCCGACCTCGAAGACGTCGGTTCCGGTGCGCACGCCCTGTGGCGGATTGGCGTTGAGCCAATCGAGTGTCTCGTTCAACTCCTCCGCGATCTCGGTGAGATAGTCACCGCGTCGCAGCGTGACTCGGAACCCGATGTCGCCGCTGCGAATCCGCTCGAGTGACTTGCAGAGTCGGAAGGCCGGCCCGGCGATGCGGTGTGAGAACCGCAGTCCCTGCACCGCCATCACGACGCTGCACACGACGAAGAAGCCCAGGACCGAGAGCAGCAGCGGGATCAAGCTCGGAAGCTCACCGTCGATCGCCAGGGACTCCGTCAGCAACCGCCGACAGAACACCGCGACGATCAAGGTCGTGAACGCCAGCCCGACCGTCGGTACCAACACGACGGCCAAGACGATCCGCCGCTGGACCGACTTGTTGACGACCAGGATTTTCCTTCGGTTGCTTGAATGGCCCATGTCTACGGATCTCGGAGAGACGCTCTCGCCCCGTGCGCTGCGGACGCGAGGGTTCGTTCGCGCGTCTCTCCGTACTCGGCATTCCCGATGCGGGTTTTGAAGCAATCCCGGGCAAAAGGTCGCCGACCGGAACTGCCGATGTTCTGGCAGGAGCCGAGGGCGATGGTCGCCCGGAAGTCCCGAACCCTCATCGATGCAAGAGCCGCGAGGCATGGACCAAAACGAGATTCGCGACACCGGCAAGGACGGTCTCGCGACGGTGTTCTCTGTGTGCTCGGGGAAGGGCGGAGTCGGCAAGACCTCGATCAGCGTCAACTTGGCGACCGAGTTCTCGCGCCGGGGCTACCGGACGATCGTCGTCGACGCCGACCTGGGCTTGTCGAACACGCACATCCTCGCCGGGTTGCGACCCGAGAAGACCCTGTCGGACTACCTCGAGAAGAGGGCGAGCCTGGCCGAGATCGTCATCGACGGACCGGCGGACGTGAAGTTCATCTCGGGCGGCAGTGGTGTCCGAGAGATGGCCGACCTCGACGCTTCCGGGCGACAACGAATCCTCGACGCGATCCAGTCGCTGCGACCGCACTGCGACGTCGTGATCATCGACACCGCGGCGGGCATCTCGCGATCGGTGACCGACTTCGTCTCGATCAGTGACCACACGATCGTCGTCACGACGAGCAACTTCGCGGCGATCGCCGACGCGTACGGCATCATCAAGGTCGTCGTACAAGACGGGTACGACAAGCCGCTTCACCTCGCGATCAATCGCGTACGCTCGCCAGAGGAAGGTGAGCAGGTCTACAAGAAGCTGAAAGGCTGTTCCGAACGGTTTTTGAGCTTCGACCTCAACTGGCTCGGATTGCTGCCGGAAGATAACAGCGTGGAAGGCGCTGTCCTCAAGCGGCAGCCATTCTGCGAGGCGTTCCCCACGAGCGTCGCAACCAGATACCTGAAGAAGTTGGCCACGGCGCTCGAGCGATACCTGACCTCGGTGCCCCTCACCAGCTGACTTGCGTCTGGGAGTGATGCTCCGGGGAGTCGACGGGCACCGGCACTGAGGATCGATGCCCGTTCGGGAAGAAGGCCGTCTGGGAGAGACAAGAAGGGATGACTCGCGTGACTGATCACAATTCTAGTGGCGACGTACAAGTTCGAAGCGGATCGACGTCGGGCAGCGCACAGGACAGCCGTCCTGCTGCGGCGGCGGAAGCATTCGGACGCCAAGCCAACAAGGGCATTCTTGCGGATCGTGTCGCGCAAGAACTGAACGTGCCGCGACGCACCGCGGCGCGCGTTCTCGATGCGGTTCTCGACTCCGTGCGCGAACTGCTCCGCACTCGCGGCAAGGTCGCGGTGAAGGGGTTCGGCACTTTCGAGCGCAAGATCCGCAAGGGTCGCGCCTACAAGCACCCGCTGACGGGCAAGAGCATCGAGGTCAAGGACAAGGAGACGATCCTGTTCAAGCCGAGCGACCAGCTGATCCGCGACACG
>JAGQQZ010000165.1 GCA_020425915.1 Planctomycetota bacterium
CGATTCGACGAGGCACGGCTCGCACTGCCCGAGCGGCGCTCCGTGCGTCGACGGCTGCTGCCTGCCGAGATCATGGGCGCGGTCTATGCCGCACTGCTCGATCGGGTCGAGCAGCGCGCCGGCCGCATCGATCGCCCGGAGCGGTTGCGGATCTCGAAGCCGCACAAGCTGGTCCTCGCGGTTCGCACCTGGTTGCGCGGACGGCGCCTGTGAAGCGTGCGGTCGTCCTCGGCGGCGGGGTCGCGGGGATCGCCGCGGCGTTCGCGCTGCGCGACCGAGGTGTGGACGTCGAGCTGATCGAGTCCCGCGGTTGGCTCGGCGGGCGCGCGTTCACGGTGCCACAGCGTGGCGAGCTCGACGCGCCGATCGACAACGGTCCGCACGTGATCCTCGGTTGCTACGACCACTTCCGACGGTTGCTGCGTCGGATCGGTTCGGACGATCGATTCGAACGAACGCCTGCGCTGCGACTCGCCTTCGTCGACCGCGACGGTGAGCGCAGCGTGCTCGGTCTGTCCCGGTTTCCGGCACCGCTCGCGCTGCCCTGGGCGATCCTGCGGTTCGGGGGTGTGCCGCTCGGTGCTCGATTGCGACTGCTGTGGGCGATGTCGACGATCCCGTTGGCGCGCGGTGCCGGCCGTTCGCTCGAGGACTGGATCGCTGCGCGCGGCCAACGGGATCGGCCCCGAGCGTTCGTCTGGGATCCGTTGTGCCGCGCGATCATGAACGCGGATCCGAAGGACGTCTCCGCGTCCTTGTTCCTGGCGACGTTGCGTCGGGCGTTCCTCGGCAGCGCCTCGCGCGCGGCGATCCACGTGCCGGCGCGACCCTGGTCCCAGATCGTCGGCGAGCCGGCGCTCGCGCAGCTCGGGCGGGAAGGAGTGAAGGTGCGACTCGGTGCGCGCGTGACCGAGATGGTCGTCGAGGCGCGGCGGACGGTCGCGGTCGAGGTCGGGGGTGAGACGCTGCGGATCGACGAGGACGTCGCGCTGTTCAGCGCGATGCCCTGGCATGCGCTACAGAAACTGACCGGCGAGCGCGTCCGTCTCGTCGGCTCGCCGATCGTGTCGGTCTACTTCGAACTCGAGAGCGACGTCGGTCTGCCGGACGATCCGGTCGTCGCCCTCGTCGACGGCGATCCGTTCCACTTCGTCTGTCGGGCTCCCGACGCGCCGCCGGGTACCTTCGCGGTGTTGTCGGGCGGCTGTCGCGAGTTCGATGGAATGCGCACCGACGCAATCGAGGCGTCGGCGCGTCGGCAGCTGCAACCGTACTTCCCGCGCGCAGACCTCGAGCGGGGACGCGCACGCGTCGTCAAGGAGAGCCGCGCGACCTTCGTCGGTGCGCCGGGGTCCGAGGTGTTTCGCCCGAAGCCGGGTCGTCACCCGGACATCGAGAATCTCTGGCTGTGCGGTGACTGGACCGACGTCGGGCTGCCTTCGACCCTCGAGGGAGCGGCGGAGTCCGCGGCGCGCGCCGTCGCCGATTTCGGGTGTTGAAGGTCAGGGGCTGTCCCATAATCTCGCCCCCTTTCAGTCCCCATTGTTCCGGAGTATCTGACCATGGCAGTTCTCGTCGGCCGCGCCGCGCCTGATTTCACCGCCCAAGCCGTCATGCCCGACGGCAGCTTCCAAGAGCTCAAGCTCAGCAGCTACAAGGGCAAGAACGTCATCCTGTTCTTCTACCCGCTCGACTTCACGTTCGTCTGCCCGTCGGAGATCATCGCGTTCCACAACGCGTGCTCCGAGTTCAAGGAGCGCAACTGTGAGCTGATCGGCGTCTCGATCGACTCGCACTTCAGCCACCACGCCTGGCGCAACACGCCGGTCGACAAGGGCGGCATCGGCAAGATCGACTTCCCGCTCGTCGCGGACCTGACCAAGTCGATCGGTCGCGACTACGACGTGCTCGTCCCGGATGGTTCGGTTGCGTTCCGCGGCCTGTTCCTGATCGACAAGAACGGCATGGTCCGCCACCAGGTCGTCAACGACCTCCCGCTCGGCCGCAACGTGCACGAAG
>JAGQQZ010000011.1 GCA_020425915.1 Planctomycetota bacterium
ACACGGCGCCGTGGAGGAAGTGCAGGTAGAGCAACGAGACCCGGTACACCTCGTCGTCGAGTCCAGCCGGCGCGCCGTGAGCGGCGTTGCAGATCCCGGTCCGGGCCGACCGCAACCAGTTCCCGATCGAGGCCGCCGCGGCCCACGAATCGCACTCCCAGCGGAACACACGACGCGCGAGGAACTCGAGGTCCTCGTCCTGGCTGCGCCGCTTGGTCAACTCGAGCAAGCCGATGAAGCTCGCCTCGCTCGTCAACTTGAACTGGTCGGCGGCCTCGCCGGCCAGACGCTTGAGCCAGAACCCGAGCCCCAGCACCACGGCGCAGGCCGACCCCAGGATCAACACCGGCGTCGCGACGAATCGCTGCAGGAACTGTCCGACGGTCGACTCCTCGCCGAACAGCAGTCGGACGAGCAGGAAGAACAACCCGAACAGGATCAGGTTCCGCGCCGGGCGGAACGATGCCTTGACCATCGCGGTGGCCAACCGATCGAGGATCTGCGGCCCGGTGACGATCCCCTGCAGATCGGCGAGGTAGAGCGCCCGCTCGCGCCATCGCTCGAACACGGCGGCGATCCGCCGGCCGAACTGCACGACGCGCTGCTCCGGAGAACCAGCGAGTCGACGACTGCGGAACCAACTCAGGATCGGCAACGAGCGAACCACCGGAGCGTTCAGGATGCGGACCACGCGGTCGATCGCGTGGATGTCGTTGCGCGGCAACCAACTTCCGAGCTCCTCGGGCCGCAGCGCGTACAGCTCCTCGATGGCGTGCTCGATCGCGACGTCGCCGACGATGCCGCGCACGACCCGCCCGGATCGTCCACGAGCCTCCGGCGACAGGTCGCGGAAGCGCGACGCGAGGCGTTCCGCGCGGTCGACGAGCAATCCCTGCGCATCCGCGGTTCGCAGATCGCTGAGCACCACGTGCTCGCGGCGCAGCGCACGGAACACGAGCGATCGGCCGTCCGACTGCTCGTGCGTGCGCGAACCGCGCGGCATCACGGCCTCCTCGAAGAACACGAGGTTGCGATTCAAGAGGGGTTCGAACCGTTTGACGAGCGCGTCGAGGCCACGCGCCATGAACAGCAGCAGTCGGAACAGCCGGAGGAACGGCCGCATCGCCTGGACGTAGCGCGCGAACCAGGTCACGCGTAGCAACCGCAGCGCACGCAGTGCAGCCGTCTCCTCGGCGCCGGCGACCGGGACCGCGAAGTACAACGCCGCAGGGATCGCCGGGAGCAGGTCGGTGATCACGTTGCGCAGGAACCATGACGCGCGGGACGGCGCCAGCGACAACTTGAACAGGAACTCCACGATGAAGAACGCGCAGACGCTGGCGTCGACGAGTTGGAGTTGCGTCGCGAGTTCGACCGGCAGCTCGGTGGCAACGTCGACGACCAACAGCGCCAACACCACGAACAGGAGCAACAGACTCGTGTTCTCGAGCAGCGCGGCGCCACGCGGCGTCAGGACTCGTTCGAGTCGTCGCTGCAGGACGCGGTCGCAGCGCAACCGCCCGAGGCGACGACCGAGCCGGATGAACTTGCGGTCGGAGAACCGCTCGCCGAGCGCCAGCAGCAATCGCTCGATCGACCCGAGCAACGCGATGCGACTGTCGAGATCGAGGTCGTCGGTGTCGGTGGACAGCGCCGCATAGCGCTCGCGGGCCTCCTCTCGCAGGTCGTCGCCAACGGCTTCGATCGCACCGATCCGCGCTTCGAGCGCGGATCCCGCGCGTTGTGCCAGGTCCTCGTCACCGGCGATCCGAGCGCGCGCCTCGAGTTCGGCGAGATCGAACAGCGCCGCCGGCGAACCCGGCTCCGCGACCGACAGGCTCTCGAACTCCGATTCGCGCGCTGCCGTTCGAGCCCGATCCAGCCGCGCGTGGAAGTCCGCCTCGAGGCGCCGCCGCGCCGCCGTCGCCTCGAGGAATCGCAGCTCGGCCCGCGCGACGTCACGGTGCAACGCCGCGTCGTCCCCGATCACGACTTCGCGTGATCTTCGCAGCGCACGCACGAGCGCCGTCGGTTCGAGTTCCAGGTCGACGAGCAACCCGGCGAGGCGACGGCGCTCCTCGTTCCCGCCGCCGTTCGGGTTCACGACACAGCGGGCGCGGTCAGCGCCTCACGGCACTTCGCGATCGCTTCGTCGACCGACATCTCCTGCTTCTCGCGATTCCGACGCTCGCAGAATTCGACGACGCCGTCGGCGGCTCCGCGACCGACCGTGACTTGGAACGGGAAACCGAGCAGCTCGAGGTCCTTGAACTTCGGTCCGGGACGGAGCTTCCGATCGTCGAGACAGGCGTCGATCCCGGACTCTCGCAGTCGGTCGTAGATCTGCTGACCCAGGGCGGTCTGCTCGTCCTTCTTCGGATCGAGCACGGCGACGACGACCTCGAACGGCGCGATCGCCGGCGGCCAGATGATCCCGGCCTCGTCGTGGTTCTGTTCGACCGCGGCCTGCGCCGTTCGGCTCACGCCGATGCCGTAGCAACCCATGACGAACGGTTCCGGCTTGCCCTGCTGCGAGCTGAACGTGGCGTCCATCGCCGACGAGTACTTGGTGCCCAACTTGAAGATGTGGCCGACCTCGATCCCCCGAACCTCTTCGAGTTCGCCTGCCCCGCCGGGCGCGCTCTCGCCCGCGCGCGCGAGTCGCACGTCGTGGAACTCCGGCTCGCGACAGTCGCGCCCGAAGTTCACGTTCAGGCAGTGGTAGCCGGTCTCGTTGCACCCGGTCAGCAGGTTGGTCGCGCCGCGGAGGGTCTCGTCCGCGAGCAGACGCACCTCCTCGGGCAATCCGACCGGCCCGGCGAACCCGACCTCGGCACCCGTCGCCTGACGGATCTTGTCGTCGCTCGCCAACTCGAGCGCCAGGCAGTCGAGCCGGTTCGCGAGCTTGACCTCGTTGATCGCGAGGTCGCCACGCATCATGACGGCCACGACGGCTTCGGACTCGGCGTACTTGACCTCGTAGAGCACGGTCTTGGCCATCGCCGCGGCGGGCATCGAGAAGAACCCCTCGAGCTGCTCGACGGTCCGGATGTCCGGCGTCTCGTGCTTCTCGATCGGACGCGGATCGCCGCCCGACGGCGCCGCGGGCGCGATCGAATCCGCGCGCTCGACGTTGGCCGCGTAGCCGCTCGCGCTGCACCGCAGGATCGCGTCCTCGCCGGCATCCGCGAACACCATGAATTCCTCGCTGCCGCTGCCACCGATCGCACCCGCGTCGGCCTGCACGGCACCGAACTCGAGACCGCAGCGTTCGAAGATGCGGTGGTACGCGCGCGACATCGCGGCGTACGACTCGTCCAGTCCAGCGGCGTCCGCGTCGAACGAGTACGCGTCCATCATGATGAACTCGCGCCCGCGCATCAGACCGAAGCGCGGGCGGATCTCGTCACGGAACTTGTCCTGGATCTGGTACAGGTTGACCGGGAGCTGCTTGTAGCTCGTGATCGTCGCGTCGGCGAACGCGGTGATCACTTCCTCGTGCGTCGGACCCAGGCACAGGTCGGTGCCCTTCCGGTCCTTCAACGTGTACATGATCCCGTCGGCCACGTAGCGCTCCCACCGACCCGACGATTCCCAGAGCTCGCGCGGCTGCAGGATCGGCATCATCAGCTCCTGCGCCGACTCTCGATCGAGCTCGTCACGCACGATCTGCGCGACCTTCTTCAGCGTCCGCCACATCAACGGCGAGTACGTGTAGATGCCCGCGGCCGTCTTGACGATGTAGCCGGCCCGGGCGAGCAGGCGGTGACTCGGGATCTCGGCGTCGGCGGGATCCTCTCGAAGGGTCGCGATCAGGAGTCGGCTGAGCTGCATGGGCGAACTGGGTGACCTGGAAACCCTCGCCGGACCATCCGATGTCATCGGGCAGTCTCCGACGGGCTTGGGAAACGGTAATGCGATCCGGCCAGAGTTCCGAAATCAACTCAATCGCACCTTCCGCAAGTGTTCACACCACACCCACCGCGTACGAAATGAATCAAACGACGATCGACAAGCTGGCACGACAGGAGCGCATCCGGCGCGAGATCCTCAACAAGAGCGACCTCATCCCGACGCTTCCCGACCTCGTCGTCCGCGTAATCGAGCTGCTCAACCGTGGCACGACGGAGCCCGAGGAGCTCGAACGTCACATCCAGTACGACCAGGTCCTGGTCGCGAAGCTCCTAGGCATGGTGAACTCGCCGTTCTATGCCGTCAACCGCAAGATCACGACCGTCTCCGACGCCGTCATGGTGCTCGGATTCCGCGGGCTCCGCAGCCTCGTACTCGCTTCCAGCACCGCGCAGTTCATGACGCGGGACTTCAGCCTGTACGGCCACACCGACAAGGGCCTGTGGCTCCATGCACTGACGACGGCAACGATCGCGCGCACACTCGGCCGTGAGTGCCGACTCGGTGCCGCGGCGGCCGAAGAGCTGTTCATCGCCGGCCTGCTGCACGACGTCGGCAAGATGCTGGTCGCGCCCCACCTGATGGAAATCGGCGCGCCGCGCATGCAGCCCACCGACGACGTCCGCGCCAGGGAGCGTGACGCGATCGGCATCGACCACGAGGAAGCCGGCGCACTCGTCTGCGCGAAGTGGAACCTCAGTCAAGAGCTGCAATCGATCATCGTGAGCCTCGACGACGAGGACACGGATCCGCCGAGCAAGGACGTGGCCGTCGTGCGCATCGCCGACCAGTTCGCCTGTGAGCTCGGTCACGGCTTCGAACCCGGACTCGCGCCGCTGCCGCACTACAGGGCCAGCGACTTCGAGGTTCTCGGACTCAACGACAAGGCTTGGGAAGAGGCGCGCGAGCGCATCGAGCTGAACGTCGAGGCGGCCATGTCCAGCCTCCGCGACATCTGCGGCTAGCATGATGCCTCGCCCATCCAAGCCGACGTCGGTCCTCGAGGCCGACGCCACGGGCAGTGTGGCGATCCACCTGCCGCGTGACATCGACACGTTGCGAATCACCGCAGCGCAGTCGGTCACGGAACTCCTACCGCCCGGCAGCTCGGCCGGGATCGTCCTGTTCGACGGCGACCGAGTCGGGTCGGTCGAACTGACGGTCGGCGACTGCCCGTGGAC
>JAGQQZ010000166.1 GCA_020425915.1 Planctomycetota bacterium
AGTAGCCGTTTGACCTGCCCCTCGAGGCGGCGGACGAGTGGCGAGTCGGCCTGCGCGACGACTCGGACCGACGAGCACAGCAAGCATGCGATCGTGAGCGTGAGCCACGTCGCGGGACGAGCGAACGAGTTCATGATGCGATCCTCGAACTCGCACCCCGGACCGCCGCCGTCATCTCGGCGGCGCGGCGTCGAATGGTGTCGAACGCTCCGTTCCTCAGGTCTTCGGGACGGAACAGGCTGCCGACGAAACCGACTGCGAACGCGCCGCTGCGGAGAAACGCGGCGGCGTTCTCGAGGGTGACGCCAGCGGTGGGGAGGATTCGTAGGGAAGGCATGGGGCCGAGGCAGAGCTTGACGTAGTCGGGGCCGTTCGACGGCGCGGGGAACAGCTTGCACACCTCTGCACCGGCGCGCACGGCCCGGTGCATCTCGGTCGGCGTGAACGTGCCCGGGATCGCGAGGACGTCGCGCGATGCGCACCAGCCGATCAGTTCGGGATCGGTCACCGGCGAGACGAGGAACCTGGCACCGGCGGCGACCGCGGCCTCCGCGTCCTCGATCGAGAGCACGGTACCGGCGCCGACGACGAGGTCGGTCTGGCCCGCGAAGTGCTCGATGTGCTCGAGCGCTTCGGGGGTCGTCAGGGTGAACTCGACGATCCGGAATCCGCCGTCGATCGCGGCGCGCATCGCAGGGCGGACGGCGTGGCCGAGGTCGGTGCGCAGGATCGCCGTGCAGCGTTCGCGACCGAGCATCTCGAGGACTTCCATCGGCGGGACTATACCGCCGCACGGCGTGGGTTCCCGGAGTCCTTGCCACCGCGAGCGACGCTCAGTCGCCGGGTCGCTTGCCGTCGTAGAACGTCCACCGCCCGTCGACGCGGCGGAACTCGCTGATCTCGTGATGTTGCCGGCGCATCCCGTCCGAGGTGAAGGCGGCGCGGAACTCGACGATCGCCGAGTCCGCTGCGGCGCCCGGACGGCAGGCGACGATCTCGAGCCCGTGGAACTCGGACTGCTCGGCCCACGATCGGTTCACTTCGGGATCGAATCGGCAGACGGTCTTCGGGTGGCAGGACGCCACGAGGAACTCGAGGTCACCGCGCGCGAACGCGGTGAATCGCGCTCGCACGAGGGCCTCCGGCGTCTCGGCGAGCTTCTTGCCGGCCAGGATCGGACCGCAGCACTTGCGTTCCGGTCGCGCGCTTCCGCAAGTGCAGTGCGTCATCGTCAGGGAGTCGTCAGGATCGGACGGATCACGAGGCCCTCGACGTCGGTCGCGCCGATCGACACGGTCCCGTCGTGGACCCAGATCTGGCCGTCGGGCGAACTCGGGCCGTTGATGCCGATCCGGTAGGTCCCGGGGGTGAGATCCGTGGTCTCGAACGTGAGCTTGTGGCCGGGGCAATGGACCCAGTTCGAACTCGTGACCTTGCCGTCCGGACCGAGTTTCTCGAACCGCAACCAGACCCACTGGTTCTTCCGGTCCCCGAACGCGGTGTGGTCGACGCTGCCGCGGACCTTCAGCATCCGCACGAGAGCGAGGCGGAGGTCGGCACGCGGCACTCCCGCTTCGACGACGATCTGGTCGAGCTCCGCGCGCGACGAGTCGTCCTCGGCGCGGACGTGGTAGCGCCCGGCGGGTATGCGATCGAACTCGAAGTACCCGTTCTCGTCCGTGGTCGTGTGGAACCACGCGTTGCCACGGCTGTTCTCGCTGGATCGATGCATCGTGACCTGCTTGCCGGCGAGTGACGCACCCTCGGTGCTCGACACGTAACCCGACGCCGACGAGAGGCTGATCTGGATCGTCACGTCGTGGATCTGGTTCTCCTCGACCTTCACGTCCTCGGACCAGAGCGACGAGAACCGCATCGAGAGCGAGTTCTTGTCGGGCATCTCGGTCACCTGCAGGGTGTGGTCGCCGACCGGCATCCGGCCGAGGTCGAAGCGACCGTTGGGGTCGACCTCGACGACCTTGCGGTTGCCGTTGCCCCAGCTCATGACGGAGAGGCGCGTGGCCGGGGCTCCGTCGAGGAGGATCGTGCCGGTGACCTGACCGGACGGCCCGTCGATCTGCTGTTCGTCCTCGGTGTCGATCTCGATCGTCGTCGTCTCGCCGGGACGGATCTCGAAGTCGTGGTCTTCGCGGAAGCTCATCATTCGCGAAGCCTGCATCATCGTCATGATCGCGCCGGGCGAGTTGATCGAGGCGATGGAGTCGATCGGGCGGATGTCGTACTTGCCGGGTCGCAGGCCCGTGATGCGGAACTTCCCCTCGAGGTCGGCGACGGACATCGTCGGGATGTTCGGCATCGCACCGCGATCGTCGCGGTCCCACTTCCG
>JAGQQZ010000167.1 GCA_020425915.1 Planctomycetota bacterium
CTCGCGAGCATGTTCGCGGCCTGTCAGGGCACGGCGCCCCAGCTGACGGCGCCGGAGGACTTCGGCACGTCGGCGATCCAGTTCGACGACGTTCCGATCCCGTCCGGGATGCGGCTCGCGACCGGACCGGGGTTCAGCCATTCCCATGCGGTCGGCTCGTTCCGGTACGGTGACTTCGAGTACTCCGGCCATGTCCCGGTCGAGCGGGTCGTCGAGTACATGCGAAGTCGCATGGCGGTGCACGCCTGGGATCTCGCCGAGTTCGAGACCTCCGAGCTGGCGACCGATCTCCGGTTCACGCGACGTCCGTACGTGGTCACGTGTCACGTGTTCGAGCAGTCCGCGACGACCAAGATGCAGGTCTCGGTCCGGACCGAGATCGGGCCCGAGCACGTCGCGGACGCGGGCGCGACGATCGGCGAGTAGCCGGCGGAACGGGACTTCGGCGGCGAACTTCGGCCGATTTGCGCGAGCATTTCGGCGGAGTTTCGTTCACACTCCCCGGTCTTCGACTCCTCCCGATCGACCTGCCCCGGTGGGCAGGTTTGCGCCCGAAGTCTCTTCCCATGTCTCAAGGTGTTCCGACCGGCCTCGAAGGCCAGATCGAATCTCCCAACCCGTTCGAGGTCTTCTGGGACAAGAACAAGCGGCTCGTGATCGGATTGTGCATCGCGGTCGTGGCCGCGATCGCCGTGAAGTACGGCCTGGAATACCAGGACCGGAAGGCGATGAATGCGAAATGGTCGGCGTTCTCCAAGATCGCTGGCCTTTCGCACGCATATCTGCAGCTCCCGGCGGCGCCTGACCCGACCCCGCTCGCGCAGCGGATCTTCAGGCTCCAGCAGCTCGGTCAGGTCACCGACCTCGAGAAAGGAATCGAGAAGGTGCCGCTGGCGGACATCGAAGGCCGTCTGGAGGAGGTCCGGGGCGACCGCGTCGAGGAGCCGCTGACCCTCTGGGTCTTGGCGATTCGTCACCTGATCGACGACGACTTCGACAGTGCGAAGGCTCGCCTCGAGGAGTTGCGTGCGGGGTTCCCGACGCACTTCCTGTGCAAGGAGACTCCTTTCCCGGTGCAGTATCGCAAGGAGATCGAGGACCCGGACCGGGATCCGGACAAGCCCGTGCGCCCGCAGGACGTCAAGTTCGAGCCGCCGGTCGCCGGCAGCTCGGTCGGTCAGTTGCTCGACGGCATCGCCGCCGAGGCCGCGTTCCGCGCCGCGAATCGGCAGTTCTTCGATGCGCCCGAGCCCGAATCGACCAAGGCGGTCGAGATCGTCTTCGGCGGGCAATTCGCCGGGAAGGTGAAGATCCGCTTCTTCGAGAACGCGGCGCCGAAGCACGTGCGGGCGTTTCTCGGACTCGTCGAAGAAGGGTTCTTCAACAACATGCGCGTGCACTACGTCGAGCGCGCCGGCTTCGAGGCGGAACTCATGGACCCGAGCCGGATCCCGGGCGAACTCAAGTTCGGCCTGGAGGTCACCAAGGAAGACAACGATCGCGCGAACTGGACAGCGACCCAGCAGGCCGACCAGGAGATCGACTGGGAAGACACCGGGCTGAGCCACTTTCCAGGCATGGTCGCGGCCGAGCAGACGCCCGGAAAAGCAAAATCGCAAATCGAGCGAATCGTCATCAACTCGAAGGACGTCGCGGGAATTCGCGATGGCACGCGCGTGATCTTCGGTCGCGTGGTCGAGGGTCTCGATCTCATCCAGGAGATCGTCCGCGACGCCGAGTTCCAGTCCGAGTCCGACGACCAGTCTGGATTCGGTGCCCCCGCGGACGACGTCCGAATCGAATCGGTCACGATCGTCGAGTGAGCTGAGCGGGCCCCGGGGAGTGCGACCTCCCCCATCGTCGGCTCGCCGATCGAGGCGGACTAGGCGTCGCCTCGGAGCTTGGCGTAGACCCGCTCGAACTCCTCGCGACCGTTGACGTCGATCACGATGCGAGACTTGCGCTTGCCGTACCGAACCGTGACCTCGGCGCCGAGCGAATCCTGGAGGCTCGTCTCGCACTCGCGCACCCACGCCTCGGCCTTGGGTTGGCGCTTCTTCGGCGCGCCCCTGTCATCGACAGCGGGCTTCGCACCCGACTCTCGCAGGGACTGAACGAGTTCCTCGACTTGCCGGACAGAGAGCTTGCGACGAATGATCTCGCCGGCGACCTCCTTCTGCGCGTCGCTCCCAGGCAGACCGAGCAGTGCCCGCGCGTGGCCCATCGTGATCGTTCCACGTGAAACGTGACCGAGGACCTCGGCGGGGAGCTCGAGGAGGCGGATGAAGTTCGCGACCGTCGAGCGATCGAGGCCGACCTTGCGGGCGACTTCCTCGGTGCCGCACTTCGCGAGCTCCTGGATTCGCCGGAAACCTCGTGCCTTCTCGACCGGGTTGAGGTCGGCTCGGTGAAGGTTCTCCACCACTGCGAAGATCGCGACCTGATCCTCCGGCACGTCCCGCACGATCACCGGAACCCGCTCCAGGCCGATCGACTTCGCAGCACGCCAACGACGCTCACCCGCGATGATTTGGTAGGTTTCGCCCTGTTGACGGGCGAGGATCGGCTGCAGCATCCCGGTGCTGCGGATCGACTCGGCCAGTTCGAGAACTTCGGCGTCCCTGAAGTCGCGACGCGGCTGCTCCGGGTTCGGACGCAACTTCTCCACATCGATCTGGGTGACAGCGTCGGCGGATGGCTTGCCGGCTTCTGCGGCTTGGGGTTGCTTGGCCTCGGTGAGGAAGAAGTCCAAACCGCGACCCAGTCTACGCTCGACCATAACAGATCTCCCTGACGAGCTCGCCGTAGCAGCGAGCGCCTTTCGATTCCAAACAGTAGTCGAAGAGCGTCACTCCGTGGCTTGCTGCTTCGACAAAACGAGGGTCCCGCTCGACGATCGACCGAAACAGGCGGGATCCGAGGTTCGACCGGAGGTTCGCGAGGATCTCTCGTTCGACCGGCACCTTGGGGTCGAACATCGTGACGACGACCCCGAGAAGCTCCGCGCAGGAGCCGTGCTCCGACCGGACCCCCTCGAGCGTCTCCAGCATTTGGCTCAGGCCGTGCATGGCGAAGAACTCGGGCTGGATCGGCAGCAGGACGTGTTGGCACAGTCGGACGCCGGTGAGGCCCCACGCGTCCATTCGAGGTGGACAGTCCACGACGACCCAATCGAATCCTTCGTCCTCGAGGGCCTGCATCAGGCCATGGAGTCGCCCGAAGTCGGGCACGGTCTGGGGCGAGAGATTCCGCGAAGCTCCGGGGGATGGAAGGATCCACAGACCGTCGCGGAGGGGCTGCAGGGCGTCGTAGATTCCACCCTCGGGAGCGGTCGCGTCGTCCGGCTTCATCCCCTGGGTCGCGAGCGTGGCATTGCCCTGCGGATCGAGATCGAGCACGAGCACGCGGTCGCCCGCGAGGGCGAGACCGTGCGCGAGGTGGACCGTGGTCGTCGTCTTTCCGACCCCGCCCTTCTGGTTCGCGAGTGCTATCGACCGCAAGATTCCGCCCTGACCGTGAGTCGCTGAATCATGCCGGAACCGACACGCGAATGCACGCTCGGGCGTCAGCGTTTCACGTGAAACAGGCCGTGGAATCCGGTGGTGGTCGAATGGCGGCGAAGCTACCGTCGAGCCCGATGCCGACAACCTCGATCGGTCGCGTGATGCGGTTCGAGCTGCGCCACGCAGTGCGCACGGTGCTGCTGCCGGCGGCTTCGATCTTCTGCCTGGCAGCGGTTGCCCTCGAGATACAGCGGCCACCGTTCGCGCTCGGCGACGCGCGCATCGACTTCCTGTGGGGGGATCTCGAGGCGCTCACTTCGGTCGTCGCGCTGGGGTTGCCGTGGCTCTGGGTCGCGTCGCGAGGCGAAGTCGGGGCTCTGCGGCTCTCGAGTCCGGCTCCCGCTGCCCTCGGAATGTCATTAGCTGTTATGGCGGCAGGACTTATGGCAATTGTGGCGGCCGCAACCAGCGGGCTCCTCACAGAATATACGCTACACCGAATGTTTGAGTTCGAGCGGGCGATCCAGCTCGGGACGCGAGTCGCGATCGCGTTCGTTCCTCTCGCCGCGCTGGCTCCCGGTCTGGCGGAACTCAGGCTGTCCTCGCCGATGGCGGCGCTCGTATGGTCGGCGTTGTCCGTCGGCTCGATCGGCTTGTTCGGTCTCGGCGTGCCATTACCCCTCGACAGACTCCTTGCCGGTTCGGGCTTCCCTTCTGCTACGGTCTGTCTAGCGTCTGCGCTCGCCACCGTTGCGGGAGTCATCCTGTCCAGTTCGGTGGTCGCGCGTGCTCGGCTTCGCTGACCTGCCCCAGCGCTCCCCGGAAGAACGTTCAGATGAGAATCGGAGTCCTCGGCGACATCCACGGCAACCTCGAGGCCCTTACCGCTGTCGTCGAGCACATGGGGGCGCACGAGGAAATCGACCACTGGGTCCAGGTGGGGGACATCGTTGGCTATGGAGCCGACCCCGGGCCGTGCATCGACATCGTTCGCGAACTCGGTTGCGTCGTGTCGATCGGCAACCATGACGCGGCGGTGGTCGGACGACTCGACCCCGACTACTTCAATCCGTACGCGCGCATGGCGATCGACTGGACGCGCGACCAGCTCGGCGAGACTCATCGCACGTACCTGGCGAACCTGCCATTGTTGTGCGAGCACCACGAGTACACGGTGGTCCACGGCTCGCTGCACATGCCCGACCAGTTCGGGTACGTGATCAGCACGGTCGAGGCGGCCGATTCGATCCAGCACCAGAAGACCCGTATCGCGTTCGTCGGGCATTCGCACGTGCCTGCCGCTTACATGCAGCGCGACGGGTCTCGACTCGAGGATCTCGAGTTCATCTTCGGGCCCGAGATCCACGGTGATATTCGCGACTACGTCCGAGTTCTCGTGAACGTCGGCAGCGTCGGTCAGCCTCGAGACGAGGATCCTCGCGCCGCATACTGTGTGTACGACACCTCGACGCTGCAGCTGAAGATCGCGCGGGTCGCCTACGACATCGAGAGCGCGCAGACGAAGATCCGCCAGGCCGGGTTGCCGAGCGTGCTAGCCGATCGCTTGGCGCTCGGCGTCTGAGATCAGCGCGGCGAGCGCTGGACCATTCGGCCCGCCGCGGTCGATTCCTGCGCGGACGGAACGAGATCGAACAGGAAGCCTCGGCTGATGTGATGGAGCGCGAGAGATTCGTCGAACGCCAGCACGACGCTTTCGGCCTCGAAGTCCGCGTTGTCGAAGGACGTGCGCAACGAGACGAATCGCGTCAGAGTCCAGTTGATCGAAATGCCCCAGTCCGAGGCGTCCGTCCATGCGTACGCCAGGTTGATGAAACC
>JAGQQZ010000168.1 GCA_020425915.1 Planctomycetota bacterium
CTCTCACGGCAGGTCGAACCATACGAACTCGGCGCCGCTACGCCCCTCCAAACGCAGCCCGGTCTCCTGCTCGATCGCCGCGCCGTCGCCGGGACCGAACTCGACACCGTTCAGCACGAGCGAACCGCGCGCGACGTGCAGCCACGCGCGACGACCAGGCGCGAGCTCGGCGGTCGCGACGTCACCCGCGTCGAGCAGCCCGGCCCACAGGGTCACGTCCTGCCCGACGGTCAGCGAACCGTCCGCCCCGGTCGGCGACACGACGCGCTGCATCCGACCGCGCCGTTGCTCGAGCGGGAACTCGGCCTGATCCCAGCGCGGCTCCGTCCCACGCTCCGCCGGCAGCACCCACATCTGCAGCAGGTGCGTCTCGGAGTCGTCGAGCGGATTGAACTCGCTGTGCGTGACACCGGTCCCGGCCGACATGACCTGCACGTCGCCGGGGCGGATCTGCGAACCGTTGCCCATGCTGTCCTTGTGCTCGAGCACGCCGGAGATCACGTAGGTGATGATCTCCATGTTGTCGTGACCGTGCGTCGCGAATCCCCGGCTCGGTTGGATCCGGTCCTGGTTGATCACGCGGAGCACACCGAAACCCATGTGCTTCGGGTCGTAGTAGTCCGCGAAGGAGAACGTGTGGTACGCGTTCAGCCAACCGTGGTCGGCATGGCCGCGCTCCTGCGATGGGCGTTTTCGAATCATGACTTCCTCCGAGTCAACCGACGGTCGACCGACCAGCGACCGCCGCCGGCGAACACGATGCCGAGCGCCGCGCCGATCACGAGCAGGTGGTACTCGAAACCCTCGCCGGACTGCGCACCCGACCAGTTCATGAAGAACCCGTGCGGCGCGTGCACGGTCACGATCGCTCCGATCATGAGTCCGACGAAGCCGAGCGCGACGAGGCGCGAGCCCAGGCCGGCCAGCAGGAGCAGCGGCCCGAGGAACTCGAGCAGGATCACGCCGGCCGCGAACAGGGACGGCATGCCGATCGAACCCGTGAGGAATCCCATCGTGCCGTCCCAGCCGTAGCCGCCGAACCAGCCGAGCGCCTTCTGCGCACCGTGCGGGAACATGACGAGCGCCAACGTGGCGCGGAGCGCGACCGGGGCGAGACCGCGATCGGTCGCGAACACGGCGTTGGCAACGGACGTTGCGATGGTTGATTGCATCATCATTGGTTGACTAGTCATCTGTCTGTCTCACGTTCAGGAAGAGAAGGAATCGGTGGGGTCACTCGAGGCCGTTCCGGACCTTGTCGAGCAACCGGATCAGTTCGACGACCTCGGATTCGGACAGCGGCGCCATGAGGCGCGCGTCGAGTTCCTCGATCGGCTCGTCGAGGCTTCGCAGCAGGTCGAGGCCCGGTTTCGAGATCCGACACCAAACCTGCCGCCGGTCCTCGGCGGCGCGTTCGCGCTCGACGAGGCCCTTCCGTTCGAGCCGGTCGAGCATGCGGGTGATCCCCGGCGTGCGTTCGATCATCCGGGCCGCAATCTCGAGTGTCGGGAGCCCGTTCGAGCCCGCGCCGCGGAGGATGCGGAGGACGTTGTATTGCTGCGCGGTGAGGTCACCGTGACGAGCGAGGAGATCGGCGAGCGGCCAGCGCAATCGCTCGGTCGTCAGCATGAGGCCGACGAAGGCCTCCTGTGACGGCGACACGAACGGCTTGGTCTGCCGGATCGCGTCCTGGATCGTCTCGCCGCGTTTCGCCTCGTCGTTCGTCACGGGGAGGACCATCGGCATTATTAGTTGACTAGTCAACTAGTGAACTGACATTTTTTTCTAGTGCGTTCCGAGTTGCCCATGCGATCGGGGCTTCGGCGACACACGTGCGGCGCTGCATCCAGGCCGAACACCGCTGCGAAACGAGTCCCATGCGAAGGACCCACCTCGCGCTCGGCCTCGCCGCGATCGCGGCCGCGACCGGCTCGGCGCTCTTGACCGGCTGTTCGGCCCACCCACGACGGGATCCGACCGGCGAGGAATTCCCGTCGGTCCGCGCGACCCGCCTCGACGGATCCGAACTCGAGCTCCCCGCCGCCGGGCGCGGCGAACCTCTACTCCTGCTGGTCGGCTTCGAACAGGACGCGCAGTTCGACCTCGACCGCTGGTTGCTCGGACTGGCGCAGGCCGGCGTCGAAGTCCGCGCATTCGAAGTTCCGACGATCCCCGGCCTGATCCCCGGGATGATCTCCGGCACGATCGACTCCGGCATGCGGCGAGGCATCCCGGAAGAGGACTGGGGCGCGGTGGCAACGGTGTACGACGACGCCGATCGGATCGCTCGCTTCACCGGCAACGAGGACGGACTCACGGGTCGCATCCTGTTGCTCGACCGGGACGGCCGCGTCGTGTTCTTCCACGACCGCGGCTACTCGGTCGGCACGCTGCGACGACTCCAGGTCGCGCTCACCGAGCTGAGGAACGGTTGATGCGACTCCGCCGCCTCGAATCCGAACTCTGGGTCCCCCACCCGATCGACGAGGTGTTCGCGTTCTTCGCCGACGCCTCCAACCTCGATGCGATCACGCCGGCCTGGTTGCGGTTCCAGATCGATACACCGTCGCCGATCGAGATGCAGGTCGGCACGTTGATCGACTACAAGCTCCGCATCCGCGGCATTCCGGTGCGGTGGCAGTCGGAGATCACGGTCTGGGATCCACCGTTCCGATTCGTCGACGAACAACGACGCGGTCCTTACCGCAAGTGGCACCACGTCCACTCGTTCGTCGAACGCGACGGCGGGACGTTCATCCGCGACGAAGTGGACTACGCGGTGCCTGGCTGGGTGCTCGAGCCGCTGATCCATCGATGGTTCGTGCGCCGCGACGTCGAACGCATCTTCGCCCACCGCACCGCCGTCCTGAGGCAGCGGTTCCACAGGCGCGCGGCGACCGCGCAGGTCTGATCCTCAGCGCTGGCGCACGACCGGGAATCCGGGATCCGGCCACCGTTGCGGCACGCGCCGCAGCTTCGACACGTCGTAGCCCTGCCTGCCGACCTCGGCGACGAGTGCGTCGAAGCGCTCGGCGTCGATCTCGGGCGAACGCGCCATGATCCACACGTAGTCACGCGCCGTCCGGGCGATGATCGTGGCCGTGTAGTCGTCGGCCAGGTAGGAGATCAGGTACTCCGACCAGAACGGCCAGAAGAACTGCATGCCCCAGGTAGCGTTCGTCGCCGTGTTCTCTACGTAGCCGGTCGGCTGGAGGACTTCGACCGCACCGTCGAAACCTCCCTTCCGAAACGTGTACGTCGTCTCGACCGTGCGTCCGTCGTCGCCGAGCCGATAACTCTCGACACCGTTGAAGGCTTCCCGCTCGACCGATGCCGGAATGTGAGCGAGCACGTACCAGTCTCCCATGAACCGCTCGAGATCGACGGAGTCGACGGTCGGCAACGGCGGATGGGATGAACAACCGGACAGCAACAACCAGCCGGGGATCCAAGACAACAAGCGGCGCACGTTCATCGTGGAGTGCTTCGCACTCACCGCACGGGCGGATGCAGCCCGACTACCCGAGCCCGACGAGTCGATTCCCGGCGGCGACGGCCGCAGGCCCGTCGGTCGCCGACGCATCCGCTCCGATGATTCCCGCGAGTCGGGGAAGCCGCGTGAACGGTGCCCCGCCGACGAGGATCGGGACGTCGCTGTACTGCCGCACGGCCTCGATCGCCTGCCAGGTCGAGTCGAGTTGGAGCGGCGTCGAACTCGCCAGCGCGAGCAGGTCCGGCTCGAAGTCGAAGATCGCACGGATCAGATCCGGGATCGGCATGTTCGCCCCGAGCAGCACGGTCGACCAACCGGCCCATTCGAAGTGGTAGGACACCGTACGCAGACCCAGCTCGTGGAGTTCGCCGCCCGCCGCGGCCGTGACCAATCGCTTGCCGACCGCGGGCGCACGGCGTGCGATCTCGTGCATCGCCGCCATGACGCGCTCCGCGACCCGCGACCCGTAGTGCTCCTCGGCGACGTGGATCTCGTCCATCTGCCACATGCGTCCGAGCTCGCGTTGCACGAGCACGAGCACGTCGCGCAGCAACGTCTCAGGCGCCTCGCCGCCACGCAGTCGGTCGAGGACGAGCGAGACCGCGTCGTCGGCCCGCGTCTCGAGCACAGCGAGCAAGTATCGGCGCGCGACGTCGATCAACGGGCCATCGGTCTCCAGCAGGCTCGGGATCTCGGTGGACGCGGTCTGCAGTCGCTCGCGCGATCGCTCTAGGAACCGAACCGGGAACTCGACGACGTCCGGCGGCAACTGCTCGGCGATCGTCTTCGCGAGCGCACGGAAGTTCCCGTCCAGGTGCGACCAGTCGAGGTCGCGCGCGACCATCGCGACCTTCAACCAGTCGACCTGATCGAACATCAGCTCTTCGCAGCCGACGCGCACGGCCGCCGCGAGATGGTGGATCCGAAGTTCGGTGTCGCCGAGCAGCTCGGACGCGAATCCGAGCGTCGCGACGGCGTCCGCGTCGTCGTCGAGCTGGTGCTCGACCGCACGCACCGCGAGCGCGCGCGCGGACGCATCGAGCATCGAGGCGGCATGCCGAAGATCCGCGGTCATGGCTTGGCCAGGGTGACGATGTGTTCCTGCTCGGAGACGACGACGCCGCCCGGACGTTCGATCGTGACCGCGAAGGTCACGGCCTTGCCGACGAGGAGCTTCGGATCGATCGGCACGACCGTGTCGAGCGTGGCGTTCGCGATGTCGAACACACCCCCGTCGACCGGCGGCGAAGTCCCGCGCTCGCCGTCGAAGATCCAGAGCTGGTACTGGAACTCGGCCGGGTCGTTGGCGGGGAGACCACGGAAGCGCATGAAACCGGCCTGCGCATGCGCGTCCCAGACCACGTCGCCGGTCGGATCCCCGGCTCGATCGCTCGGACCTCGACTCCAATCGAGTCGGATGGCATCACCGCGCGCCAGCATCTCACTCCGCGCGCGTGCCGGACTCGCATCGCCGCCGATCCGATCCCAGCCGAGCCACGCGGCGACGATGATCGCCGCAGCCGCCACGAACCAGCCGAGCCGGCTCCACGCGTTCGACGTTCTCGGAGCGACCGCTGCCGGGGGCACGGCCCGGAGCTTCCGCTGCGAACCGAACTCGAACGAGAAGTAGTTCGCCGCGTCGCGTTCCAGTCGTTCCACCAGTTCGGGCGGGACAATGGCCGCCGGCTCATCCTCCAGCACGAGCGTCGCGACCGCGACCGCGCGCTCCCAGCCGAGATCGAACTCGGATTCGCCGGATTCGATCGCGCGCGCGAGTTCGGCCTCCTCGGCCGCGTCGAGCCCCCAGATCGCGCGATCGATCAGCAGTTCGGTGCACCGGTCCGCGCTCATGACCTGTCCCCCTGCTGCGGATCGCTCACACCGAGCATGTCCCGGATCCGCATGAGACCACGCCGCGCATGGCTCTTGACCGTGCCGAGCGGCATGCCCGTGCGTTCCGCGACCTGCTGATGCGTGTGTCCCTGGACCAACGACATCGTGAGGACTTCGCGCTGCTCGGGCCGCAGGCGATCCATCGCCTCGCGGACCTTCGCGACCTCCTCGTCGAACTCGACCGCATCGCGGGTCGGATGATCCGCGACGATCTCCGGCTCGGGCAGCGACTGGATCGACGGCGCGCGGCTGACGCGCCGCGTCCGGTCGATCAACCGCCGCCGCGCGATCGTCATGACGAACGCGATCTCCGACCCGGCACTCGGGTCGTAGCGCGAAGCGCTCTTCCACAGGTCGAGGAAGATGTCCTGCACGGCGTCCTCGGCGTCCTGCTGCGTCGGGCAGAATCGGCGCGCCAAGCTCCAGACGGATCCGCTGAACCTGCGGATGCAGTCTCGAACCGCGTTCGCCTTCCCGTCGGCGACGTCTCGCAGGATCGATTCGGTCATCGAGCGTTCATCATTCACGAAGGCCGGCACCGGCCGCATCACGGAAGCCGGTGCCGACATGGTCAGCGAGGAACGATGACCGTGTCAATGACGTGCACGATTCCGTTCTTGGCGTCGAGATCGGTCTTCACGATGTTCGCGCCGTTGACGACGAGCCGTCCGTCGCGGATCGCGAACTCGAGCGGTTCGCCCGCGAGGCTCTTGGCCTCACCGAGAGTCACGGCGTCACGCGCCGACACCTCGCCCGACACGACGTGCGCCTTCAGGATCGTGGCGAGTCGCTCCTTGTTGGCCGGCAGCAGCAGTTGCGCGAGCGTCGCTTCGCCGAGCTTCGCGAATGCCGCGTCGGTCGGCGCGAGCACCGTCAGGGGACCGTCGCCGCGCAGCGCGTCGACGAGTCCCGCCGCCTTCGCAGCACGCAACAGGGTCCGGAACGTTCCCGCCTCGGCGGCCAGTTCGACGATGTCGGGCGACGACGGCGGCATCAACACCGAGTCGACGACGTGGATCAGACCGTTCGACGCCTCGATGTCCGTCTTGACGATACGGGCACCGGCGATGCGGGCCCCTTGGTCGTCGACATGGATCGAGAGGTGCTTGCCGAGCACACTCGGCAACTCGTCGGCTGTGAGGACGTGTTGCGCGTCGAACTTCCCGGCGACCACGTGATAGGTCAGGAGCGCCTTCAGCTGATCTCGGTTCTCGGGCTTCAACAGCGATGCGACGGTTCCGTCGGCGAGCTTCGCGAACGCAGCGTCGGTCGGCGCGAAGACCGTGAACGGTCCCTTGCCGCGCAGAACCGTCTCGAGTCCGGCCGCTTGCACGGCAGCGACGAGGTTCTTGACGGTGCCAGCTTCGACGGCGACGTCGACGATGTCGTGCGCATTGGCACGAAGTGACGTCTCGTGGGTCACGGACTTGCACTGCGCGCCGGCAGTGCCGGCGACGAGGAGAGCACTCAGGAAGAACGGGGTCTTGGACATGATTCTCGGTGTCGGTGTCTCACGCGCGCGCATCGCGCGTGTGCCGATCACTTCGAATCGGTCGGAACCGCGGATGCAGGTGCCGCTCGTTCTTCGTGGACGACGCGACGCACCGGGATCTCGACCTCGTAGAAGCGCCGCGATCCGCGGACCGACGGACCGTTGTAGCCCATGACTCGCACCGCGCCGCTCCCTTCGAACTCGTCGCGATGCGCGTCGAGCCAAGCACGCAATTCGGCCGCGAGTTCGTCGACGCGCTTCTCACTGCGATAGCCGCGCACACCGATGCTGATCGCGAGCGTCGGCATGACGTCGATGACCTCGACGTCGCCTTGCTTGCCGACCGGGCCGAGCGACTCCTCGCGGTACAGGAACGCCATCCGCTCACCGTCCCCCGGTTGCGATGCACGGTCCATCTGCACCGGAGCGGTCATCGCGATGTCGTTGGACTTGATGTGACCGAACAATCGCCAGAACGGCATGGTCTCACGTCCTTCGCTCATCGAAGTCGTCGCCATGCGGTACTTCGGATAGCGCTTGAGGACGATCTCGCCGACCGGTGACGTCGGCGGCCAATCGACGGGCAACGGCGCCTGTTGGGTCGGCTCGAAGCGCAGGTCGGAGATTCGCTGCTCGATCGTTGCGCGCTGGTCGTCCGTGCTCGAACGGTCGAGCGTGGACTCGAGTTCGTCGGCGAGGCGCAGCCGCTCCGCGCGATGCGCCGTCGCGACTTGTCGGGTGTACTCGACGACGTCGGTATCACTCGGTTGCTGGGCCACGATCGGACAGGCCGCTGCGAGTAGCGCGACCAAGGAGGTCTTCGAGAGTTGGTGTGCGTAGGACATGTTTCGGTTCGGTTCGTAGGAGGCGATGGATGGCGTGACGTGGGGCGAGTTGC
>JAGQQZ010000169.1 GCA_020425915.1 Planctomycetota bacterium
AACGGTGCCCAGTTCAGGTTCGACCGGAACGGGCGCTTCGTCGCCGCGCAGAACAGCGACCACCGCAGCTTGGCCTTCACGAGGTTCGGGAAGTGCACGTGCAACGACGTGACTTGCGAGTCGGGGCACGGATTGGCGAAGTCGATCGGGTGCCAGATGCCGTTCTTCTGCAGCATCTCGCAGGAGTTGAAGTCCCAACCGAAGAACGCGTTGATGACCAGCGTCGTGTCCTCGACGACCTTGGCGTCGGCGGGCTCGAGGAAGTCGACGTCCTGCTGGTAGCGGTCGTGCAGCGGCGCGGTCGGATCGTAGTTGACCAGCATCACCTGCGGACCGAGGCCGATGCCGCGGACGAACCAGTCGTACGGGTGCACGCCGGCTTGGAGGTGCATGACGAACTTGCCGCTCGCGTCGTACGCCGCGCGCAGCGCCTCGGCGCTGTCGATCTTGCTGACGCCGACCCAACCGCCGCCGTCGTACGGCTTCATGAACAGCGGATAACCGAGCTGGTCGCCGAGCTGGTCGAAGTCGAACAGCCGCGCGTACCGCTCCAGCGTCGGACGCAGGTCGGCGCTCTCCTCGTAGTCCTTCGGCGGCAGCAGGATCGTGTCCGGGATCGGCATCCCGAGCCGCATCATCGCGCAGTAGGTCGTCTGCTTCTCCATCGACTGCACGGACCACGGATTGTTGAACACGTAGACGCCGTCGAGGATCGTCGCCTTCTTGATCCACTCGCGGCTCGTGTCCAGCCAGTGCGTGAGCCGATCGACGACGACGTCGTACTTGACCGGCTTGTCGAGTCGGAACGGCTCGATCGTGACGCGCTCGACATCGAATCGAACGCGATCACCACCGATCTCGAGGTTCAGGTCGAGCTTCGAGACGATGTCCTCGAAGCACTGCGGCCAGCACAGGTCGGCGCCGAGAGAGAGGCCGATGTGGCGAGTTACGGTTGGCATGGGACGCGGGGACTTCCGGCTGCGGATGTCGCGGGTTCCCCTAATTCGTAGCGAATCGCCGCGGCGCCGGGAAGCCGCGAACCTCCGTTCGCACCGAAAGCCCGGACCCGGTCACTCGTAGACGAGCCAGAGCGGACCCGGGAACACGAACGAGAGGCCCTCGCGCAACCGGTCGCGCCAGTTCTCCCAGTTGTGGCCGTCGGGAGCCTCGCGGAAGCGGACGTCCATCCCGGTCGACTGCAGCAGCGGCACGAGCGAACGGTTGTAGTAGATCAGCGACTCGTACATCCCGCAGCTCACGTAGACCGACTCGCTCGGCTTGCCGGGTGCGCGGCGGAACTCGTTGACGAAGTCGACCACGGGGTCGAACACCGGGCCGCGGTCGTGCTTGCCGATGTCGGTGAAGGCGAACGACCCCGACTGCAGCAGCAGGTGGCCGAACACGCCCGGGTATCGCCACGCCGTCGACAGCGACGCGACCGCGCCGAAGCTCGCGCCCATCAGGCCGCGCGCGTCCGGCGTCGACAGCACCGGATAGTCGGCCTCGAGCATCGGCAGGAGCTCCTCGACGATGAAGCTCGCGTGCCGCGGATCGGCGGCGTACTCGCGCAGTCGATCCGGCGACTGCGTCATCGCGACGATCATCGGTGCGATCTCGTAGCGACCGATCAGGTTGTCGAGCACGGTCTGGAACGCGGCGAACCGGACGTAGTCACGGCCGTCGTGCACGATCAGCAGCGGGTATCGACGCGACGGCCGGAAACGCGCGGGGAGATAGATCTGGATGTCGCGCCGATCGCCGAGCACGCGGCTGACGAACGCACGTTCATGGATCTCTCCGCGGCGGGCGTGCGGGTCCTCGACCGCCCAGGTCGGCTGCGTGTAGCCGATGCCGTAGACGACCGAGTTGGCACCGTAGGGGTCACGTGCCGTGTTCTCGTTGAGCGCGTCGCGCACCAGTCGGCCTTGCTCACCGATCGTGACGCCGAGCTTGTATTCGACCCGCGAACAATCCGGCAGCTCCATGACGTGGAACCAGAGATCGGTGCCGGGGATGCGTTGCAGTTCCTGGGAGGACTCGAGGCCGTAGACCCAGTGCACGAGTTCGACGGAGTCGGCCGCGCCGCGGTAGACGAACGTCGCGTCGCGGCCCTCGACGATCGGGAACGTGTGCTCGGCGAGGAATCGCTCGATCGCGGCTGCGTCGATCGGCCCGGCTCGGAACTCGTCGATCGCGAGCGTCATGCCGACACCTCGACGAGCCTGCCGTCGACACCGAGTCGGTCGAGTTCCGAGACGCCCTGCCATTCGCCGTCGAGGTAGTCGAGCCGCGAGCCGGTCTCGAGCGTCAGACAGGCGTCCGGCGCGAAGCGACGCGCGAACATCTCGACGCGGTGCGGCACGTCGAGCTCGAGCCGCGTTCGTGCATGCGGCAGCGGCACGATCCCGCGCACCAGTCCGAACCCCGCCTCGAACACTTCCGCGTTGCCGTGCCCCTGCGGCGGGCTGTCGTGGAACACGACGACCCGTTCGGCGAGCACCATCGAGCCGGCACCCCAGGCGACGATCGGCTTGTTCGGATCCCACACCTCGAGGAGGCCCGCGATCCGCAATCGGTTGAGCAGGATCGCGACGTGGCCGCCGGCGATGCACAGCAGTGCCGAGGCGTCCACTTCGTGCCGGAATCGGTCGCGGAGCTGCGCGACGAGCGGATGCTGTCCGGGTTGGAATTCCCGCTCGAACTGGGCATGGATCGCGCGGATGCGATCGAGGTGATGCGCATCGATCTGGCGAACAGCCTCGATCG
>JAGQQZ010000170.1 GCA_020425915.1 Planctomycetota bacterium
GCATTCCGGACCTGGTGACGCCGAACAAGACCTCGAACGACGTCAGCGTCCTGCTCGGCAACGGGGCCGGAGGCTTCGGCGTGCCGACCGTGTTCGCCGCCGGCGGCCTCTACGCCGAACACTTGGCCACCGCCGACCTCGACGGCGACGGCGACCTCGACCTCGCGGTGTCGTTGCGCGACTCGAACAGCGTCTCGATCCTGCGCAACGACACGGTCGGTGCGGCGACGGGCCCGACGCTGACGTTCGCGTCCGGCACGGCGCCCGCGCTCGGCGCGACGCTGCCGATCCAACTCCAGAGCACGCCGCACGCGGGCTATCGATACGTGTCGATGCTGTCGTTGTCGGGTGGCCCCTCGATGCCGCTCAACGACGGCCGAGTCCTGCCGATCGGTTACTCGGGCCTCATCGTCGCGACGCTACAGCCGAACGCGCTGCTGCTCGATTCGATCGGCCTCCTCGACGGCAGCGGCACCGGTCACCCGCGGTTCTTCGTGCCGCCGCTGCCGCTGTTGATCGGGATCCCGTTCTGGTGCCTGGGCGTCGTCTGGGACGAAGGCGCGCCGCAGAAGGTCGGCGCGATCTCGAACGCGGCTTCGGTCACGATCCAGTGACGCCGGACGCCGGTCGCGCTTCGGTCCGGCGACCATTGTCAGCCGATCCGGAACGCGACCGCGTTCGACAGCGAAACGACGCGGGCTCGGGGCGTACGCCTACGCCTGGATGACCAGCGTCAGCCGATCGGAGAGCGCCACGCCGAGAGGGTTCACGCCGATCGCGATCGCCGCGTACTGCGTGCCTAGCACCGTTCCGATGATGGCCGGATCCGAGATGATGTTGAAACCCACCGAGTAGAACCCGGACGCGTCGAGGACCACGGGCGCGGAACCGGGCGCGGTGAGCATCATGTTGCAGCCGGTCATGCCGATGATCGTCAGATCGACCGAGGGCGATGGCGCACCGAGCAGCATCGCAGCAAGCGCGTTCGGCGGGCCACCGGAAACACTGATGTCGTAGTGCGTGCCCAGCGAACCGGTGCCCGCATATCCGATCGCGAGGCCACCGCATCCGGTGCCGCTGATGATGGATTGGGCGGGGGCCATCGGCGCGAATGCGAGCAGCGCGAGCGCGGCAGAGACGAGAGCAATCATGAGCAGTCCTGAGCGGGGGGAGCGAGTCTGACGTTCGAGCATAGGTCGTGCGCCGCAGAACGTGTTGCCCCGACCTCGACGAGCACGAGTCGATGCGCGGTCACTCACGGCGGAGCGTACCTCGACCCGGAACGGAGCGCCGCATGTCGTTCCCGTCGCGCGGCCCCCGGTGGGCGGCTCACCCGCGTTCGGGGGCGATCGAGTCGCCGAACTTGGCGGATGGGGTCTGACGTCGTAGCCTCCGCGGTCGCAGCGCGGCCGAGTTCGGACATCAGCGCTCGCTCCCATCACGCCAGCCGGCGCCCGCATGAACGTGGCCATTCGTACACGACTCGTCTTCCTCTCCGTTCTGTTGGCCCTCCTCGCCATGGCGGCGGGATGCGGCTTGGTGTCTCGAGCGGTAGCGGTCCCGATCGGGGTCGCCGGCGCGGCCGTCGGCGGGATCGCCGGGATCCTGGTGTCGTCGGAGAACCCGACCGAGGACGTCGAGTTGAGCGCGTCGGGACGTCGCATCGACGAGCGGATGCTCCAGGTTCGTGTCCATCGCGATGCGACCTTCGAAGGACGGTTGCGCACGACGACCACGATCACGGATGCGTCCGGAATCGAGGACGCCGAGGTGGCGTCGCTGACCTACGACCCGCGCGTTCAGCAGCTCGAGTTCGTGTCTGCGCGCGTCGTGGGACCGGATGGCGCCACGCACGAGGTCGGCACCGACAAGGTGTTCGAGCGCCCGACCACGACCGCCGGTGGCGCCACCGGATTCGTCAGCAGCACGACGAAGTCGGTCTTGTTGCCGCACCTCGAAGTCGGTTCGAAGACCGAGGTCGAGTGGCGGTTCGCGCAAACGACGCCGTCGCCGCTGGGCTTCAGCTACGTGTGGCGACCGCACTATGCGCTGCCGCTCGGCGAGTCACGCATCGAGCTGACCTACGATGCGGACGCGGGTCTGGAGTTCGCCGCGGACGATCGATTCGACATCGAGGAGTCGAGTCAGGATGGCGAACGAACCCTGATCGCCACGCTGCGAGGCTACGAGGCCCAAGCGCCTGAGCGGAGGATGATCGGGTCCGCCGATGCGGTCCCCCGATTCGAGGTCTCCAACGTGGAGAGCTGGGAGGAGATCGGTGCCGCCTTTCACGCCGCCGTCGCCGGAAGCTCCGAGGTGACTCCCGAGATCGACGCGCTCGCAGCCGAGATCGTCGGGGAACGAGAAGGACTCGACGCCGCCCGTGCGATCCATCGCTGGGTGTGCGCCAACATCAACTACGTCGTCCTGTACATGAACGCCTTCGACGGTTGGGTTCCCCACCCGGCCGGCGACGTGCTCGAGAACCGCTACGGCGACTGCAAGGACAAGTACGCACTGCTGGCAGCGTTGCTCACGGCGCGCGGCATCGCAGTCGAGCCGGTGCTGGTGAATTTCGACCGCTCCTTCAGACCGTGCTCGCTGCCGACTCCCATTCAGTTCAACCACTGCATGGCGTTCCTCCCGGAGTACGGGGTCTACTGCAATCCCACGGATCGCTTCCGCGACCTTGGCGAACTCGAGGTCCTGCTGTCCGGCAAGTTCGTCGTCCACGGTTCTCTCACCGGGCGTGTCGCGTGGACGCCGGCCGGCTCGCCGGTCGGCAACCGCTATCGCTCGAAGTTGCGGGCGAAGCTCGGCGCCGACGGCATCTTCCGGGGACACGGCGAGATGGACTTCGAGGGACGCATCGCCGGCGAGTTCCGCCGCACGCTGGCCGAGTCTGCATCGACCGTGCGCGCCGTCGACAGCCTGTTGCGCAGCGGACCCCTCGGCGGCGTCGGCGAACTCGAGACCACCGATCCGCACGACCTCGACACGCCGCTGCATTGCGCCGGTGAATGGCGCAGCGAAGTGCCGATCGCGATCGGCGACGCCCTCAACTTCGTGGTGCCTGCAGGCATCGAGTTCGTCAACCCCGTCCAGATTCGCGAGTTCCTCTCGACGCAGGAGCGTCGCCACGCACTCCTGACGATGGCGACGGAGGTCCATTGGCACGTCGAGGTCTCCCTTCCTGAGGATTACTCGTACGAGGACCTGCCGCCGAACGCCACGCACACGAACGGCGCCGGTCACTTCGAGAGCAGCTACGAGCTGACCGCCGATGGCGAACTCCTGGTTCGCCGGCTGCTCCGCGTCGACCACGACTACTTCTCGGCGACGGACTACCCGGAGCTCCGCACCTTGCTGCTGGCCGCGGTCACCGACATCGAGACCCGACTGTCGGCGAGCAGGTCGCGCTGACGCGGTTCGAACCGAAGTCGCGACCTGACTCGCCAGGTAGCGGCGTCGCCGAGGACGACGACCTACGGGACGACGGTGAAGGTGCGTGCCGGCGACAACTCGATGCACCCCGAACGATGGACGAACGCCCCCTGCACGGCGAATCGTAGGCCGACGGGGAGCCCCGGCCCGACGACGAGTGACGAGTTGGCGACTCCCCACACTTGCTCGACCATCAAGAGGCAAGGTCCACACCCCATCGGTAGCAGGGGTGGAACGACGGGGACGCTGCCGAACATCAAAGCGCACAGCCCATCGGAGGTGTGGGCGCGCGCACGATCACCGAACAGGCCGCTGTCGACAGTGAATCCAACCGAAGCGGACGGGACACCGGAGACCGACATCGGCGCGCTATTCACGCATCCACCGCCCTCGATTCGGACGACGAGTTCGTCCACGAGCAGCGCGATCGGCTTGGCCGCGACGACGTCCAAGTAGGTGATTCCGGTTCCGATCTCGGGAGGAATCGTCACAGAAACCGGAGGGGTCACACCGATCCCCGGCCCCTCGATGACGTATCCGCGCGCCGGAGAAGTCGAACTCGAGATCACGCCTCGCCCTTGCACGATCCGAAGTTCCAGCGCGTCGAACGGTCGCTGGTCACGCCGCTGAATCCGATAGCCGCTGTCAGGCCCGCATCGGATGCAGCAGGTATCGATGATCACGAGCGAGATTCCGAACGGCCCCGTCGATGGAAGTGGGCTGTACGTGAAGCCCATATCCGTGTGCGGCAACAACGTCGGGAATGGGTACGAGAGTCGCGTCTGCAGGCGCAGCATCTGCGCATTCGCGACTCCGAGCATCGACGTTGCGATCGTGATCAGAAGCGGAAATCGTTTCCACATGGGCGCCCCTCGTTCTCTCGAGACCGTCCGCAGTCTACTCGATGGCGAGGCCCTGTGACGGGCTCGGGGCTCCGGTTTGGGGCTGGGGTCGGGATCGTCGCCAGGTTCGACCGCGTCCGGGAACGCGATTCACGAGCCGACTCCGGTCGGCGTCTCCAGAGTGGTGCGCGGTGACCCCCATGCTCGGCAGGAAGTCGTAGGACGCGAGGAGACTACGGGCACTCCACCCGCACTCCGTTCGACAAGTGCAGCACCTGCGTCGCGATGTTCGCAGTCGCACCTTGGAAGTACAACGGCACGGGCACAGCTTCCGGCGGGAACACCAGGCGCCCGAACCCGCTCAGCGGGTCGAGGCCGATCGGGATCGACGCGACCGAGTCGACGAGGAACGAACAGTTCCACGGCGTCGGCCAGTTCGCGGCCTGCGGGCCGAGGAGCAGCACGCCGAAATCTGGCAACGACAAGTCCTCGAGCTCGAGCACGATTTGCCCCAAGAACTCCGGGTCGTAGTCCCGACCGAGCAGCTCCGCCGCGCAGCTCGGACCGTAGCGCGTGGTCGCGCAGTCCTCGGGGTTCGAGATCGACAGGGTCCAGTGCGTCGACACCTGCGACGGACCGCAACCGGCCTGCAACAGTCCGCCCAAGCTGACGTCGGTCACGAACAGCAGGACGAATCCCGAACTGTCGACGACGACACTCGGCGGACTCCATTGGACCGTCGGGCCGGCACGGAACCAGTGGGTCCAGGACGCAGCGCTGCGCAACTCGCGCGTAGGGAGTCGCGGACGAGCGGAGTAACAGCGGTCGACTCCGTGCCCGCGTCGGTTGCCGGGGCGCGTCATCCGGAATAGAACCACTGGACCGATCGGGGTGCCCTCGATCCTGACGAACGGACTTGCCCACCATGCGGACGACTGTCCTCGCGCTCGCGGCGCTCGGTTGTTCGGCCGTGTCTCCGAACCGTGCCGACGCGCAGGTCTCGATCCTCGGGACCGGGTGCGACGGGTTCTCGGTCTCGGTCTCCGGCCAACCGCGCATCGGTTCTTCGATGCAGATCGGCTACCAGCTCGCGCCACACCATCAACGGTCGTTCACGATCCTCGCGATGGGCGCCGTGGACCCGCAGCCGCTCGATCTCGGAACTATCGGAGCGACGGGATGCTGGCTCTACGTCCATCGGGTCTTTTTCGCGACGATTCCGGCGTATCCGTCCGTGAGCCTGGACTGGAACGTGACGGTCAACTTCGCGAACAACCCGGGCGATGTCGGTATCAGCGCGGTGATCCAGTTCGCGTCGATCCAGCTGGTGAACCCGTTGCCCGTCGTCACGTCGGATTACATCGCGTTGACGATCATGCCGTGACCTCGGACGTGATCGCCGAGGTCGGGAGCGGGGCGAGCACACCGCCGGTCCGGACGCGATGCGGCGGGCGCGACCTTCGGTTCCCGTTGCCCGCGTGCTGTCCGAGAACTCGGCCAGCGCAGGCCACTCGAGCGAAGTCCTGCGTCGGTCGCAGCTCGCAACCTGAGCCGCCACAGTGCGCTCGGATCTTCGAACAGCACGGGCTGGTACAGGTCGCAGGTGAGAACCTGATCAGCGGTGGCGTGTCCCACTCATCACGGGCAGTCGATCCATAGGCCCTGCGACATCCGCACGTCGACGTTGACGAAGTCGGCGACGGCCGCTTGGAACAGGAGTGGGACCGGCGTCGCGTTGTGTGGGAAGCCGATTTGACCGATGCCGGTTGCCGGGTTGATCGACATCGGCACCGAGCCGATCGAGTTGACGAGCAGCGAGCAATTCCACGGAGTCGGGAGGTTAGCTGGACCGAGGCCGAAGAACAGGACGCCAAAGGTCGAGGAGATGGGGTCGGTGGCCGTCAACACGACGAGGCCCTGGAACGCGAAGTCGGCGTCCGTTCCCGCCAGCTCCACGCCACACGGGGTTCCGTGGTTGGTGAACGCACAGGCGTCCGGATCCGGGATCGTCAGGGTCCAAATGACCGTGTAGTAGAACGAACCGCAGAATGCGTTGGGGGGAAGGTTGCCTCGCGTGTTGAGTTCGAAGGTGATCCCGGTGGCGTCGATCGTCACGGGTACCTGCCAGTTCAGTGTCTTGCTTCCGACGATCGGTGGGAAGATGGAGTAGTCGGTTGGCCAGACGGGCTGGGGCCCGAAGGTCGTCGTGCCGTGCACGAGCAATCCGCTCTGGAGGGTTCCGCAGGAGCGGATGTCGTTCGTGACTGTGACGGCGCGCACGTCCATCATGACCGTTCGTGCGGTTGGCGCCGACAGAGTGATGCCCAGCGAGTTCCCGCAGGCGGCGTCCGGCGGTGCGGTTGGCTGGATCGAAGCCGAGGTCGCGAGGCGGATCACGATGGGCTGACCGCCACCGGGCTGGCCGATCGTGAGAGTCGATTGCGCACTCGCGCCCCCGTTCGTCGCGGAGATCGAGTAGCCGTCGGAAACGTCCGTGCCGACGGGTAACGCCTGCGCGGGGCTGAACAGATTGCCGACGTACACCTGGTGCGCGGATGGGAGCGTCGTCGGTGTGACGACCTCAACCTCGACCAGTGTTTGGGCGAGCAGTGTGCCCGCGAGCGCGGTTTGGGTGAGCGATTGTGTGACGACTCGACGCATGCTGCATACCGTCTTCTTGGATCAGCGAGATTGCACACCGTGGTGGGGTTATAGCCGAACGGTCGGGAGGCGTAACGGTTGGATCATCTGATTCGTGTCACACGTGCGGTCGACCGACAGGTCGGGAACGAACGTTCATCGAGACGTCGCTTCGGATTCGGCGCCACCGAACTCCCACCGACCGTGCTGCCGGACAGAGCCTCCCCGCCGATCCGCAGGCGCGGGTCGAGTCCCTCTCAGAACCCGACCGTCAGCCGCATCGCCGCCGAGGTGCCGAAGTCCATCCCCGTGCCGGCGTAGTCGATCCACTGCAGGTCGAACGTCTGCCCGCACAGGTCCGGGCTGTGGTCGACCGGAAGCACGAACACGCCGAGGTTGCCGGGTCCGGTGCACGGGATCGTCACCCACGGGTTCACGCAGAGCGCCGAGTTCGGCACCGTCGAACCGATCAGCGACAGCGGGATCGGGGTCGTCGACTGGCCGATCAACAGCCCGCAGAGCGGCGTGCCGGCGAGGTTCCACCCGCTGATCGTGACGTCTGCGCTGTTCTGACTGTTCGTCACGAACATCACCGGCCCGCCGAAGGCGTGGTAGCCGCCCGGGCAGCCCGGGATCACCCACGAGTTCGAGTCGGCCGCGCGACGGGGCAGCGCGACGCCGAAGGCCGCGCCGGCCGCGATCGCGTCGAAGCAACCGTTGGGGACGGTCGAGACCTGGCCGAGCGAGTCGTCGCCCCAGGCCGCGATGGTCCCGTTGGCCCGCAGGGCGTAGGCGTGGGAATCGCCTGCGCAGATCGCCGTGAAGCCGGTGCCGGTCGGCGTGCCCGAGACCTGGCCCGCGGCGTCGCCACCCCAGGCCGCGATCGAGCCGTCGGGTCGCAGCGCGTAGCAACTGTCGGCGCTGGCGGCGACCGCCGTGAAGCCGGTGCCAGCCGGCACGTTCGACACCTGGCCGGCGGAGTCGTCGCCCCAGGTCGCGATCGATCCGTCGGCGCGCAGCGCGCAACCGTGGGCGTAGCCCGCGTCGATCGCGGTGAAGCCGGTTCCGGCCGGAACGCCCGACACTTGGTTGAAGACGTCCTCGCCCCAGGCGGCGATCGATCCGTCCGCCGCGATCGCGCATCCGAAGTAGTCGCCCGCGGCCACCGCGAGGAAGCCTGTGCCGGTCGGTGTGCTCGACACCGCGCCACCCGCGTTCAGACCCCACGCGGCGATCGATCCATCGGCTCGCAACGCGTAGCCGTGCTCGCCGCCCGACGCGATCGCCGTGAAGCCGATACCGCTCGGCGCGTTGGACACCTGGCCGGAAGAGTCGTTGCCCCATGCAGAGATCGAACCGTCCGACCGCAGCGCGAACGCGTGATCGAACCCTGCCGCGAGCGCGACGACGTCGGGCTTGCCGAGTGACGTGTTCAGCGAGCCCCAGTTCAGGACCGACCCGTCGGCGCGCAACGCACACCCGTGGAGCGGCCCCGCCGAGATCGCGACGAAGTCGGAACCGGTCGGGGCTTGCGAGACTTGACCGTGGAAATCCGCGCCCCACGCAACGATCGAGCCGTCACCGTGGAGTGCGAAGCAGTGCGCCTCGTCCGCGGCGATCGCGACGAACCCCGTCCCGGTCGGAGCTGTCGAGATCTGGCCGTAGGCGTCCGCACCCCACACCGCGATCGAGCCGTCGGGCCGCAGCGCGAGTCCGACGTAGAGCCCCGCGGCGATCGCCGTGAACCCGGTGTCGGCGGGCACGGTGGGGAGAATCCCGAGGGGGTCGTCACCCCATGCGGCGATCGATCCATCGGACCTCAGCGCGTAGGCGTTCAGGTAGCTCACTGCGACCGCGGAGAACCCAGGACCGGTCGGAGCACCAGAGACTTGGAGGAAAGTGTCGTCACCCCAGGCTGCGATCGTGGAATCGAATCGGATCGCGAGCCCCATCGAACCTACCGCAGCCACCTCGAAGAACACGCCGGTCGGGGCTTGCGAGACTTCACCGTAGAAATTCGCGCCCCACGCGGCGATCGAACCGTCCGATCGTAGCGCGTAGGCGTGTGCGAACCCGGCGGCGACCGAGACGAAGTCCGTGCCCGCCGGCCTGTTCGAAACGACGCCGAACGAATCGTCACCCCACGCGGCGATCGAACCGTCCTCTCGCACCGCACAGCCGAACTCGTAGCCCGACGCGATCGCGGTGAAACGGCTGTCGGCAGCCGGAGTGTCCGAGACCTGATCGTCCTGGTCGGAGCCCCAGGCCGCGAGCGAACCCGAGGAGCGCAGCGCGTAGCCGTGCACGAGGCCGGCCGCGATCGCCACGTTGCCGCCGCCGCTCGGCGCGCCCGAGACCTGACCGAAGGCGTCGTTCCCCCACGCGGCGATCGAACCGTCCGCGCGCAACGCGTAGCCGTTCTCGCCGTTCGCCGCGATCGCCGTGAAGCCGGTGCCCGACGGGACGTTCGAGACCTGTCCGTCGGTGTCGTCACCCCATGCGGCGATCGAACCGTCGGCGCGCAGCGCCAAGCCGTGGTCCCGGCCCGCAGCGATCGCGAGGAAGCCGGTCCCCGACGGCGTGTTCGAGACCTGCCCCTGGGCGTCGTAGCCCCAGGCGACGATCGAACCATCGGCGCGCAGCGCGTAGCCGTGGCGCTGGCCGGCCGCGATCGCGGTGAAGCCCGTCTCGGTCGGCGCATCCAATACCGAGCCGGCGTAGTTCCAGCCCCACGCCTCGATCGAACCGTTGGTGCGCAGCGCGAGCGTGAACTGCCAGCTCGACGCGAGCGCGACGAAGTCGGTGCCCGCCGGTGTGTTCGAGACGACGCCGTACGAGTTGTCACCCCAAGCGGCGATCGAGCCGTCGGCGCGGATCGCGTACGCGTGGCCGTAGCCCCCCGCGATCGCGAGGAACCCGGTCCCGGTCGGTGTGTTGGAGACCTGGCTGTCGCTGTCCCAACCCCACGCGGCGATCGAGCCGTCGGTCCGCAGCGCGTAGCCCTGACTCGAGCCAGCCGCGATGGCGGTGTAGGCCGTTCGCCGCGGGGCCTGCGAAATCTGACCGAACGCGTCGCTACCCCAGACGGAGACTTCCTGCGCGCGGGCGGGAATGCCGAGGGTCAGAACGGCGAGAGCGACGGACGCGAAGCAGGGAAGGAGTGGACCGGAAAGGCAACGGAAGAAGATCGACATGGGAGCAGCCGGGATGGATTCGAGAATTCGCCTCGCTCCCACGATCGAGTCGGGGGCGGCGACATCCCGCATCCGTCAGCTGCCGAGAACGACGACACGCTTTCTCGAGAAATCCCGACCCCACTGCGGTCGGGCGCAACCTGGCGCCTGGCTACGCCCGGTCCAGGTGACGCCGCAGCCAGGTCCGCGCGAACAGGAAGTCCCGCTGCACGGTCCGCGAGGTCACGTCGAGCATGCGCGCGATCTCGTCCATGTCGAGGCCGGTGAAGTAGCGGAGGTTCACGATCCGAGCCGGACGCTCGTACTCCTCCGCGAGCGCCGTCAGCGCCTCGTCGAGCGCGAGCATGTCGACGACCGGCATGCTCTCGTCGGCGACGACGTCGCCTTCGAGCGCCTCGGCCCGTTTGCCCGCGTTGCGCCGCAACCGCTGCTTCGAACGCGCCTGGTCGACGAGGATGTTGCGCATCGACCGTGCCGCCGCGCCGAAGAAGTGCGCGCGACCGTCCCAACCGCCGTCCCCGCCCGAGGCGTCGAGTCGCATCCACGCCTCGTGCACGAGCGCGGTGGCCTGCAGGGTCTGCCCCGCCTTCAGCCGGCTGACCTGCGAAGCAGCGAGCTGCTTGAGCTCCTTGTACACGAGCTCCCACAGTTCTTCCTGCGCGCCGGGTTCGTTGTTCTCGACGCGGGCAAGGGCCAGGGTGATCTCGTGGGCGGGCATCGCGGTGAGCAGTCTAGCGGTCGCGCATCAGCGCGGTGAATCTCGACCCGAACTCGTCGATCTGCGACGCCGGCACATCGCAGCGGCGAGCCTGCTCGAGCACTTCGCGCGCCGCTTCGTGATCCGCGCTCCGTTGCTCCGTCGACGCGTCCGCGCGACCGATGCGCTCGCACAGCAACTCGAGGTACTCGACGTAGATCGACGCATCGAGCGGCATCAGCGGCCAGTCGCCGCAGGCGTGACGGTAGTGCTCGATCGCCGAGTCGAGGTCGCCATCGTCGTGCGCGAGCTTGCCGAGCTTGGCGAAGTGATGCGGCGTCGGATGGTCACGCAGCCACGTGCGCACCCGCTCGAGCCGCTCCGCCGGCTCATCGACGCGGTAGACGTTCAACTCGCTCGCATCGAGCGCGCCGACCGCGAGCTCCCGCGCGACGCCGACGGGATCGAGCGGCCAACGGTGGCACTTGCCGTCGCCCGACACGGCGAAGATCTCGGTGTCGTTCGCTCCGGCGGCGACGACCCCGGCGTCGACCCGCAACACCGAGAACGGCCTCGCCGTAGCTGCCTCGAACACGTGCAGTTCGTTGTCGCTCGTCGCCCACGCGAGTCGACCGCCCGCCGCGAAACCACACGACTTGGTCGCCGCCTGCCGGAGGTCCGAGTAGTCCGCGACGAGCTTCGCGTCGCCTCCGTCGAGGGCGGCTGAGAGATCCCACACCGTCGCGTGGTTGTTGCCCGAGACGACGAGCAAGTGGCGCCCGTCGGGGCTGATCTCCGAGTCCATGTTCCACCCCGGCGACTCGACCCGCGCGACGAGCTCACCCGTGTGCCGATCGTGGACCAGGGTATGACCGAGGGAACCCATCGTGTTGGCGACCAACTCACGCACCGGATGGGCACGCCAATCGGCGAAGAACGGCGCCGGGACACTCTCGATCTGATTCCCGGTCTCGAGGTCGTGCAACACGAACCGAACCGTGACGAAGCGGCGCTCCTTCCGCAACGCTCCTCCGTGCCGCGTCGCCGCGACGCGCCCGTCGTCGCGTAGCGCGAACCCACCCGAGAACTCGTCAGGGACCACGATCTCGCGCAGCCTTCGGCCTTCGAGGTCGAGGACGACGATGCAGACCGAGTCGTTGCCGTCCGTCGTGCGTCCGAGACCGACCAGTCGCGTTCCACACGGCAGCAACCGCACGTCGCCGACCCCCGGATGTTCGACCGAAGCGACGCGGCGTCGCTCGCGCAGGCTCCATACCTCGGAGACGAAGAGCCCGTCTCGCGCTTTCAACAGCAACCACGGTTCGTCGCGACAAACGACCGACGACCGATCCGCGACCAATGGACCGTTCGGTCGCCACCCGTCCAACCGGAACGGCGCGTAGTCCGGAACCAACTTCCAGACGCGCGCACGCTGCGCGCCGATCACGACCCGCTCGCCATCGGGATGGAACTCGACGTCGACGTATCTCGTGCGCTGATCCTCCCGCGTCCGGAACCGGCCCTCGATGGCACCCGACCCGAGGTCGACGAGGCAGTAGTCGTCTCGCCGGTCGAACCCGACGCCCCAGTGGAGATCCGGCGAGACCTCCATGATGCCCAACGGAACCTCGAAGTCCGTACCGCGCTCGACGACGTCGCCGGTCCGAACGTCCATCACACCCCAGCTCTCCCCGCCTCGCTCACGATCCCAACCGACGAACCGAGCGAAGAACATCCGGTCACCATCCAGGAACCGTGCACATCGACCGCCCAGGACATCCGCGACGCACTCGCCGTCGATCGAGTCGACTCGCATCGCCCCGCCGCTCGACGCGGAGTAGCACGTCACGATCCGATCGCCGCGCGGCGAGAACTCGACCGATGGGGGGTACTTGATGTCCGGGATCGGGATCTCGAGCTCGAGCCGACCGGACGCGACATCCCAGACCCGCACTCCGGAGCGCCGCGAACCGGTCACGATCCGCGTTCCGTCCGGGTCGAACGCGACGCACTCGAACGGGCCGTCGGCTCGGACCGCGACACGCTCGACGGCGGTCCGCGCATCGAAGACGCGCGCGACCCCGTTCGACGCGGCGACCGCGAAGCTCTCGCCGTCGGCCGAGAACGCACCGCCGAGGAGTTGCCCGCCGAGCGATTCCGTCGAGCAGAGGACCTCTCCGGTCTCGACGTCCCAGACCCGAGCCGTGCCGTCGCCAGACGCGGTCAGGAGCCTCCGCTCGTCGGCGTCCAAGTCGATGCGGTGGATCACGTCACCATGACCCGCGAACCGCCGCACGGGGGTCATCGTGTCGGTATCCCACAAGACGATCGTCGGACCGTACGGCCGGGTCAACAACCGGCCATCGGACAGGAAGCGGACCTGTCGCACGTCCCAGTCGTGGCCATCGAGAAGCCCGACTTCGGCGTGCAGCGGGAGCGCGCGGTGGATCGCTTGGTTGACCGAGTAGTCGTCGGTCCGCTCCGCTGCCTCGAGCGCCAACAGGAGCGCGAGGTTCGAGTTCTCCTCGCTCGCCATCATCGCCTCGGTCGCGAGCCGCATCCCGTCGGCTTCCTCGGCGCGCGTCGCCGCGAGCGCCTCGTTGTCCTGCGACTCGAGCAGGAACCAGATCGTGCCGAACAACCCCACGACGAGCGCAGCCACGACCAGCGCCGCGGCCGTCACCTGGAGCCGGTAGCGGCGCGCGAACTTCCTGAGTCGGTAGATCCCGCTCGGCGGTCCCGCGACCACCGGCCGGTCGGCGAGGAAGTTCTCGACGTCCATCGCCAGCTCGTGCGGCGATCCGTAGCGGTGCTCGGGTTCGCGCTCGAGCGCCTTCATGACGATCCAGTCGAGGTCTCCCTCGAGCTGCCGCGCCCAACGATCGGGATCGACGAACCGAGGCGGGCGCTCCGTGT
Source organism: Planctomycetota bacterium (assembly GCA_020425915.1). Classification (GTDB taxonomy): domain Bacteria; phylum Planctomycetota; class UBA1135; order UBA1135; family UBA2386; genus JAGQQZ01. The sequence continues at coordinate 13,734 of JAGQQZ010000170.1, forward strand.
CGGACGTCATCCGCCGGCGCAGGCGCGTGCTCGGCTTCGACGGTGTCGTGTCGCGCACGATCGAGATCAGTTGGAGCAACCCCTTGCCCGCGAGCCGTTCGGACTCGATCGGCCGGTCGTCGGCCAGCAGCTCGTAGAGGATCACGCCCAGCGAATAGACGTCCGAACGCGTGTCGACGTCACGCGCCCCGCCCTCGATGCGCTCGGGGCTCATGTACTCGGGCGTGCCGAGGAATCGCCCCTCCATCGTGTGGATCGAGTGCTCGACGAGAGACCCCTCGGTCGCCTTCGCGATGCCGAAGTCGATCACCTTCGGAATCACGTCGTCGCCGGTTCGACACACGAGGATGTTCGACGGCTTGAGGTCGCGATGGAGGACACCACGACGGTGCGCGTGGTCGACCGCCTGGCAGACCTTGGCGAACAACCCGAGACGCTCGCGGAGCGACAGTCGCTCGCTCGCGCAGAACTCGGTGATCGGCCGACCGTCCACATACTCCATGACGAGGAACGGTCGTCCGGTCGAGTCGACGCCGGCGTCGTGCACGGCCGCGATGTACGGGTGGCTCATCCGCGCGAGCGCCTGCCGCTCGGCAGCGAATCGGGCGAGCAGTTCGTCCGTGTCCGCCCCGGCTCGGATCAACTTGATCGCGACGGTTCGCCGCACGGGCTCGCGCTGCTGCGCCTTGTAGACCGTGCCCATCCCGCCATCGCCGATCCTCTCGAAGTCCGCGTAGCCGTCGATCTCCGGGAGCGCTGCCGGAGCAGCGTGCGCCCACGACGGCGCCGATCGAGTGACGGTGTCGGGCATCGGCACGACCGGGTCGGCGAGGAAGTCGTCGAGCCCCGCGCCCTCGACCTCGAGCAGCTCCCCGAGCTCACGCGCCAGTTCGGGCTCCGAATCACACTCGCGTCGCACGAACGCGGCCCGCTGCGCGGCCGGCAATTCCGAGCCCTCCGCGAAGAGCTGCATCAGCCGGTCCTTCTGCGCGTCGTCGAGCATCGCGCGCCAGTCTGCGGCCGGGATCGGACCGCAGCAAGAATCCCGGATGCGGTGGGCCGCCAGCGGCCCGCCGGCTTGTTGCGGGAAACCACGTCGCGATGGCCGGATCGCCGACGGATGGCGGGGCGAGCACAGTTTTCCCCGACCCGAGAGCGCGGAGAGTCCGTGGAATAGGCCCCCCCCGGCGCGAGGCTCGGCAGGATCGACGTCGCACCCGCTGTCAAGATGCGCTCGACCGTCACGTGATCCGCGACGCGCTCGAGTTTTGTCGCGCTGTCCTCACTTCATGCGAACGGTCCAGAGCGTCGCATCGCTTCCCGAGGCAGTGGGCTGGCGCCGGAATCGCGCCAGCCGCTTCTCTCAGGAACCCCAAC
>JAGQQZ010000012.1 GCA_020425915.1 Planctomycetota bacterium
ACAGAGGTCGCCCTCGATGTGCATGAGGCTGACAGAGCCGGGGATCGTTCCGAAGTTGTTGATGCTCGACTCGAGGCACATGAAGCGCACCATGCCTTGCGCGTCCGAGATCGACGGACCGGGGAACGGCACGCCCGTCTGCGTGATGCCTTCGTTGTAGCTCGTCGTGAAGTAGCCCCAATCACCCGGGTGGGTTCCGGTGCCGAGGCAGTAGTCGATCGTCACCTGCGCACCCTTGCCCGGGTTGTCGTTGACGATCTCGAGGACGGCGGTCGATGCGAAGTGCATCGGGAAGTAGCAGGTGATTCGATCGTTGCCGTTGTTGTTCATCAACAGCGTGGTGACCGGAGCCGAGAACGGCTGCCGCACCATTCCGCCCAACATCCGCAGCGGGATGTCGACCTGCGGGAACAGCGCACCGTCGAACGTGAATCGCGCGACGAGTCCGTCCCAGTGCGCGGGATCCGTGACCGTCGCCGTGAATTCGAGGATCGTCGCCGGACCGGACAGCGGGATGTTCAGCGCGCCGCCGTTGCCGGGAACGTTCAGCACGACCTGATGGGGCACGCGCGTGGTCTGGTGCGGCCAACTCCCCGCGTTGTTCGCGACGACTTCCCAGGCGTCACGGTCCGGCAGCTCGAGGAGGTCGTCCCAGGTGCCGAGCACGCCCGTCACGCGGTGGAACCGCGCGGCGTTGAAGAACCAGTTGTCCATCACGCGCAGCTTGAAGTCGTTCTCCCACATCATCGGTGCGTACGTGATGTGGCCACCTGCGCGGGACTCCGTGAACGGTCCGTCGAACGGTGGGATCTGCCCCATGCCCGGCGAACGGAAGTAGTCCATCAGCGGCATGTCGAACCACAGCTGGTCCTCGAAGAACCACTGTGCGCGCGTGTTCTCCCACGGCAGCTGGACCAAGCCACCGAGGCCGCCCCAGAAGTTGCGGAAGAAACTGCTGAGATAACCGGGACGGCCGGACTGATGGGTCAGCACGGCGTACTCACCGAACGCGTCGGTCTCGCGGTACGCCTCGACGTCGTTCTGTCCGGAGAAGCCATCGTCGTTGCCGTACGACGGCAACGTCGCCGTGTCGTTCGGGTCCGACGAGCTGCGCGCGAAGGTCTTGAACCGAGGGTTGAACAGCGAGCTGAACGTGTCGGTCACGCCAGTCGTGTCCAACGCCTGAGCAGTGACGGAGCCGGCGACCGAGGCGATCACGACGGCAGTCCGAATCGAGGAGCGAATCACGGAGGTTGATCTCGGCTTGGGGGAAAGCGGGCGAGTTGCGCGGGGTCCGGCCGGTCGGCCAGGGCGTGGGAGGCGCGGAGTCTAGCAGAATCGAGAGCAATGCGAACGGGGGGAACCACCCCCTACCGCGAGCCGCGCGCGGGGGCAGAACGCGCCCGCGACGCCGAAGCGACCACGGCAACGCGTGGTTCGGCCGCGGCAGGCACGCGCGTGAGCCCCACGACGAATCTTCGGCTCGGGACTCACGAGCGGACGGATTCGGCGATGGCGTACGAACTCGTCCGCTGGACCGGATATGACGGAGCGCGCGTCGACCCCCGATCGCCGCGCGACACCGACGTCGCGCCGCAGGCCACCTGGGTCGCGCCCCGCTGTTCTGGAGATCACCACACGACATGACGACTCGTCGGACCTTCGTCAAGGGAACCGCGCTCGGCCTCGGCGCCGGGCTCGCCCCACTCGATCACGCGATTCCGAGCACCCGCCGCGGCCGCGCGATGCGAATCCTGGTGCTGGGCGGGACGAGCTTCCTCGGCCCCCATCTGGTCGACGCGGCTCGTCGACGCGGCCACGAGGTCACGCTGTTCAATCGCGGCCGAACCAACGCACACCTGTTTCCGGAACTGGAGAAGATCCACGGCGACCGCAACGTGGCGGCCGACCTCGCGCCGCTCGCGGAACGCGACTGGGACGTCGTGTTCGACCACTGCGGCTACTTCCCCGATCAGGTCGAAGCGACGGCCGGACTGCTCGCGAAGCACGCAGGACTCTACGCGTTCGTTTCGTCGCTCTCGGTGTTCCGGGAGGCGAGCGGCCAGGACGAGGCAGCGGCGGTCGCAGAGATCTCGGACGAGGAGTGCATGCGCGCGATCGAGAGCCGACGGATCACCGGAGAGAACTACGGCCCGCTGAAGGCCCGCTGCGAGGCTGCGGCCGAGGCCGCGATGCCGGGCCGCGCCGCGAACGTCCGCCCGGGGCTGATCGTCGGACCCGGCGACCCGAGCCAACGCTTCACCTACTGGCCGGCACGCATCGCGGACGGCGGCGAGATCCTGTCGCCCGGCGACCCCGACGTGACGACCCAGTTCCTCGACGTCCGCGATCTCGCCGAATGGCTGGTCCGGATCGCCGAGGCCAAGTCCGCGGGGGTCTTCCACGCCGTCGGCTTCGCCGGCCCCGTGACGATCGAGGAGGTGCTGCACGGCTGCAAGATCGTGACTGGCAGCGACTGCGCGTTCACCTGGGTGGACGACGAGTTCCTACAGCGCCACGAGGTCCGTCCGTACATGGGGCCGAATTCGCTGCCGTTGTGGATCCCGGGCGAACGCGGCTCGTACTCGAACGAGAAGGCGCGACGGAACGGACTGACGTTCCGCCCGATCGGCGACACGATCGAGGACACGCTGGCATGGCATCGAGAGCAACCGGCGGCTCCGTGGCGGCGCGCCGGCATGGAACGCGAGCGAGAAGCCGCGGTGCTCGCTGCGTGGCACGACGCTCGCAAGTGAGGGCGGCTCAGGGCACGCGGGACACGACTCGCACCGTGCCGTTCCGTGCCCGGTACACCTCGCGGTACTCCGCGAAGGTCGGACTCGCCTCGGCGGCGCTCTCGAACCCGTCCCACGGCGGGACGTGCAACACGACGTAGTCGGGCCGGTGACGCTCGATCCACCGGGCGCACTCGCCCGCCGCGACGTCGGGGATCAGGTCGGTCGTCACGAGCCCGCAGGCGTCGACGATGGGACGCGGCCAAACGGCGTACCCGACGCAGCCGATCTCGACCGATCCGATCGTCGCATCCGCGGCCGCGTGCGCGTCGAGCCACGCCCCGACGTCCCAGTATCCCGCGTGCCCCTGTCCGCGGTCACCCCAGGCCGGCATCTGCAGCGCGACCCACGCGACGCCACACACGATGGCGAACGCCCGGACGGACCGACCGGCACGCCAGGCGAGATCGAACACCGACGCCATCGCGACCGTGAGTCCGAAGTGGAGCGGCACGGCGTACCAGTGGTAGTAGGGCACGACCAGCACGACGTAGCCCACGTTGACCAGCGCGATCCAACCGAGCAGCGCGAGCGCGCGGTGACGCGTGACGACGAGCGCGACGACGCTGGTGAGCAACAGTCCGACGAACACGCGATGGTGGAGACCGATCTCGCGCGCGTCGAACATCGTCAGCGAACGCTTCGCTCCGCGGAAGAACAGGCTCCACTGCCAGAGCGACTGCGCCTGCGCCTGCTTCGCCGCGAGCGTGCTCGGTGCGAGCGCGCCGAATTCGAGCCACGAGAACACGGCCCACGCGATCAGCGGCAGCGAGAACACGATGACGATGCGTCGCCACGGCAGAGCGTGAAGGTCGCGCCGACGCAGGGCTCGGTCGACGACGAGCGCGACGGGCATCAACACGCCTTCGGGACGGACGAGCACGAGGAAGGCAGCAGCGGCCGCCGCGAGTCCGAATCGTTCGTGGCGCCAGGCGACCCAGCTGCCGACGCAGCCGAGCAGCAACAGCGGGGACTCCATTCCGTACACGGTCCAGAACATCGGCGTCGTGAGGACGAACGCCGCCGCGACGAGTCCGGGCAGGCGACGACCCAACGACCCACGCGCACCGAACTCGAGGCCGAGCAACGCCGCGGTTCCGCCGAGACCGAGCACGAACACGACGAACTGTGCGACCCGAAGATCGCCAGCGAGCGCGCCTGCCGCCGCGTGGACCAGCGTGCTCGCCGCCGACGTCGACGCGTTCACCGCGACGCCGGGTTCGTAGCACCAGCCGTGACCGGCCAGCAGGTTGCGGGCGTAGCGCAGCGTGATCCACGCGTCGTCGGCGGGGACGCCACACACTTGGATGGCGACGCCCGCCGCGAGGGTGAGGCATGCGATGGTCAGGAAGACGTCGGTCCGATTCATCGTCGGGCGGCAGTCGACGCGAACGCGCGGACCGCATCCAGCCAATTCCCGATGCCGACGGCGCCCCGCCGACGGATCGGCGTCCGGGAGTTCGTTCGGCGGCCGCGACGCCGTTCACCTCGCGCAGGGGGAGACTTTGACGACGGGCGGCGTCCGCCGGAGAATGCCGACGCGCCGGCAACTTCGACGCTCCGCCCATGAATCGCCTTCTGCCGCTTCTGTTCCTCCTGACATGCCACGCCCTGGTCGCGCAGGGCGCCATCCGTGACCTGACGAAGGACGCGCGCGTCACCTGGCGTGGCGAGCGACGCGATCCCGCCGACATCGACCGCGTCGTCCTCCACAGCTCGGCCGCGATCAAGACGACCGACGGCAAGACGACCCTGCCGACCGAGGACTGGTTCGACGTCGATCGAGTGCTCGAGATGATGAACTCGTTCAAGCGCGGCCCGCACTACTTGATCGCACGCGACGGGACGGTCTACCGACTCGTCGCGGACGAGTATCGGGCACCACACGCGACCGTGTACAACAACCGCTCGATCGGCATCGAACTCATCGGCCTCAACGACGAACCGTTCGTCCAGAGCACGGCGAGCCGCAAGCTCGACGAGAAGCAACTCGCCGCGTTCCAACGGTTCACCGACGCCCAGTACGCGGCGCTCGACGCCCTGCTGAAGGAGATGGCGAAGAAGTACGAAGGTCTACGCGTGATTCGCCAGTCCGACATCCACGACGCCGCCTTCACACGCAAGCCGACGACCGTGCACGACGAACCCGACGGTGAGAAGAACGGCGAGGCCCCCGGGGACGCGATCCTGAGGGTCTTCGGCAAACGGGAGATCGACGGGAAGGTCTGGTTCAAGATCCGCAGCAGCGGCTCGTCCGACGAGCGTCTCAACGGGTGGGTCCGTGCTGACGACATCGAACGCCGATACCGCAAGTTCGAACCCGGGAAGCACTTCGACGCGTCCAAGATCAAGTCGGTGCCGTTCGTCGACGCTACGGACTTCTGAGTTCGTCGCGGTCACATCGCCGCGGTGGCAACTGTGCGGCCAGGTAGCGCGGCTTCCACCAGTGGATCGCGATCGGCACAGAGCAGTTCAGGAAGAAGCAGCTGACCATCAGCGTGTAGAACGCCTCGCGGCTCAAGATCCCGAACTGGACGTAGGCGATGTCCATGACGACGAACGCGAGCTCCGCGCGACCGAGCATGCCGAGCCCGATCATGAAGCTCGCGGACGCGCTCATCCCGCTCGTGAATCGCGCGGCGAGCCCGGCGCTCGCGATCTGAGCAATCATGACGCCCGCGGTCATCGCGACGACCTCCGGCAGGACGTCGACCAGCAGCGGTAGGTCGAACTCGATCTTCGCGCCGAGCGCGACGAAGAAGACCGGGCCGATCCAGGAGAACGCGACGTTGTCGACGATGCGTTTCGTGTCGAAGTAGGACCCGAGTTCCCTTCCCTCGGGGAACTGCTCGCGCGCAATGATCAGTCCCGCCATGTAGGCGCCGACCGCCGGATGGAAGCCGAACTGGTGCCCGAGCAGGGCCGAACCGATCGCCAACGTCAGCACCTGGAGCACGGTGTGCTCGCAACCTCCGAGACACAGCACGTCGC
>JAGQQZ010000171.1 GCA_020425915.1 Planctomycetota bacterium
GCGTGTCGCATCGCGCGACGTCCACGGGCGCTACCTGTTCAAGCGCGGGATCCACGAGCCGCCGGCGACCCGGCTCTTGCTGCGGTACTTCCGGCTCGCGCCGCAGGACGTCGTCATCGATGTCGGCGGGAACGTCGGCTACTTCAGCCTGCTCGCCCACCGTTGCTGCGGCCCCGACGTGGCGATCCACGCCTTCGAGGCCGAACCGAACAACGGTGCGCTGCTGCGCGACAACCTCAGACGCAACGGCGCGACGTCGGTGGTCGTGCACGAACTCGCGGTCTCCGACCGGGAGGGAACGGCCGAGTTGTTCCTCTACAAGTCGAGCAACCGGGGCAAGCACTCGCTCGTGCCGCTCGGCGACGCGCAGAGCGTCGAGGTCGAGACGACCACGCTCGATGCGTTCTGGGAGCGGCAGGGACTCGGGACGAGGGTGCCGACGCTGATCAAGATGGACATCGAGGGCGGGGAGTACGCCGCGTTCCGCGGCGCGGAGTCCGTCCTCGCGCGTTGCTCGTTCGTCATGATCGAGTGGTCACCCAAGTTCCTCCGGCGCGCCGAGGTCAGTGCGCGGTCGTTCGCCGAGCGGATGGCCGCCGTCGGTCTGATGCCATGCCGGATCACCGAAGACGGGCGGCTCGTGCGGCTCGCGCTCGAGGAACTCGTCGGACTCGAACCGAGCCAGAACATCGCGCTCGTCCGACCATCCTCGGAGAATTCCGAATGGATCGACCAGCTGATGGCGTCGCCGGATTGAATTGTCGATCGCGATGACCGAAGCACGGCGCGCTCCGCGTCGACGGCGCACGAAACGGTGATCCCACTCAGCGACAGCTACAAGACGACGATCCGACCGGTCGTGACGATCGGGATCATCGCGTCGAACGTGCTCGTGTTCCTGCTGACCTGGCACGACCTCTCGGGCGCGGCGTTGCACTGGGGAGCGATCCCCGTCCACTTCACCGGCGCCGAGCCCGATCCGATCCGATTCGTGCCCCGTCCCGAGGCGTGGCAGTGGTGGTTCCCGTTCCGGGCGTTGACGTCCGCGTGGTTGCACGGCGGCCTGCTGCACATCGCCTTCAACATGTGGTTCCTGTGGGTGTTCGGCGACAACGTCGAGGAGCGATTGGGCCGCGTCCGCTACTTCGGCTTCTACCTCGTGTGCGCACTCGCAGCAGTCGCCGCACAGGTGATCGCCAACCCGTCGAGTCCGGTCCCGATGGTCGGCGCGTCCGGCGCGATCAGCGGCGTGCTCGGGGCCTACATGCGGCTGTTCCCTCGATCGATGGTCATCGGCGTCGTGCCGTTCGGATTCCTGTTGGTCCAGGTCCGGTGGCCGGCGACGAGCTTCATCGGCATCTGGATCGTGCTGCAGGTCGTCGGCGCCGTGCTGGCGAGCACCGAGGGTGGCGGCGTCGCGTTCTGGGCGCACATCGGCGGGTTCGTGCTCGGTTGGTTGTGGGCGCCGAGCGTCGCGCCGAAGCGCAAGAGGATCACTTGGACGGTCGGTCGTCGGTGAGGCTCCGTGCACGTCGACGGCTCGGGGGCCCTCGACGTCGGCTCCGCGCGCTCATTCCGGCACGTTTCGAGGTTCCCAGAGCAGACGCGCGCAGTCGATCGACGTCACCGGCCCGGCGGTGATCGCACCGCACATGCCGGAGTCGCTCCGGATGCCCTGGGCGATGCCGAGGCTCTGGCCGCCCGGCGTCGTGATGTCGCGCGTCGAGACGCGGAACCACCCGGTCTCGAAGTCGCCGAGTCCGTCGCAGTTGATGTCGAGCTCGTCCGGCGCGTGAGTCGTCGAGGTCAGGAAGGCCTCCGAGAACAGCGGGCTCACGGCGGTCAGCGGCTGGTCGAACCAGCAGTTCATGCGGAGCGTCGCGGACAGCGCGAACTCGTTGTCGTTCCAGACCTCGAAGTAGAGCTCGCGGATGTGGTCGGGCTGGTCGGTCAGGCTCGCGATCGCGAGCTGCGAGTTCGCGACCGCGAGGAACGAGTCGCACATCAGGGTCGACGGCAGGTACTCGTGGCGCACTCCGACCATCGTCATCACGGCGGTCGGCTGCATGACGTAGATCGCTTCGCGGCAGCGGAGCGGCATCGCGTTGATCCCGTAGATCGCACCCGCGGCGTTGATGACCATCTCCGAGCCGATCAGGTGGTCGAAGCACCAGTCCATGTTCGTCGCGCTCGGGTCCTGTGCGGTGATCGTCAGGTAGCCCTCCTGGCCCTCGGCGCTGGTCGCGTTGTGGCACGCGGTCAGGACGCAGAGCGTGTCGGCGGGCGTCAGGAACTCGACGCGATCGAACACGACGCAGCCCAGCGGCCGGAACGCGTCGGCCGGATTGGCGACGACGTTGGCGTATTCGAAGTGCAGGTTCGTGCTGCCGCCGAACGAGACCGGCGTCGCCGGTGCCGTGTTGGTGTTGGTCACGCAGACGACCGTGAACATGCCGGCACCCGAACGGTGCACGGGGTAGACGAGCTTGCTGCCGGGCTTGCGGCCGTCGGCGAAGGCGCTCGGTGCGCAGAGCACGCCGGCGAACAGCACGGCGGCGATCACGGAGGAACGTTTCATCGGAGGAGCGAGGCGGTGAGGGAACGAAGGGGAGTCCAGCAAATCTAGCTCGCGCCCGAGACGTGCCGCGCCCGATCGTGCGGCGCGTGCGTCGCTTCCCCCGTCGCCATCGAGCGTGTCTCGATTCGAGCCGTGTTCGATGGCACGATGCGTCGGCGCGCCGTTCGCGTTGCCGTGCACCCCTGATGACCGAGGCCCCGACCTGGCGGCGCGAGCCGTATCGACTGTTCTTCCCGCTCGGCGTGCTGCTGGCGTGGGCGGGCCTGTTCCACTGGGTGCTGTTCGCGCTCGGCCTGAGCACCGAGTACCGCTCGATCTTCCACAGCATCGCGCAGATCCAGGGGTTCCTGATGAGCTTCGCGGTGGGGTTCCTGTTCACGGCGATTCCGCGCCGGACCGGGACGGCGGCGCCGGCTGCGTGGGAGATGGTCATCGGTCTCGCAGCGCCGGTGCTGACGACCGTCGCCGCCTGGTTCGGTCGGTTCGAGTGGGCGCAGTTGCCGTGGCTCGTGCTCGTCGTGACGTTGATCGCGTTTGTCGTGCGTCGATTCCGTTCGAGCGCGGCGACACGGCGGCCACCGTCGAGCTTCGTGTGGATCCCGTTCGGACTGCTCGTCGGAATCGGCGGCGTCGTCTCGTTCACGATCTACGGCATCCGCGGGGCCCAACCGGAGTGGTTGCACGACCTCGGCGAACTCATGCTGCTGCAGGGTGTGTTCCTGAGCCTCGTGATCGGCGTCGGTGGGATGGTGATCCCGTTGATCTGTCACGGCGAGTCGTCGACCGACGGCACGAAGGCCGGGTGCGTGACGCACGTCGTCGTCGCGATCGCGTTGCTCGGCACCTTCGCCCTCGAGGTGTTCGCCTCGGCCCGGCTCGGGTTGGCCGCGCGTGGGGCCCTCGTGCTCGGCGTGCTGTTGGTCCAGAGCCGGATCCACCGCGCACCGACCCGGCCGGGTCTGCAACGCGGCTTCGTCTGGATCTCTGCGTGGGCCGTCCCGCTCGGCTACCTCGTCGCCGCGCTGCTCTACCCGAACATCCAACCCGGCCTGCACGTGACCTTCGTCGCCGGCTTCGCGCTGATGGCGCTGTCGGTCGGCCTGCACGTCACGTTCGCACACGGCGGTCGCCAGGACCTCGTACTCGGACGACCGTGGCAGGTCGCGGTGTTCGGCGTGCTCGTCCTGTTCGCGACCGTGCTGCGCACGATGGTGAACCTCGACCCGGCGAATCGGAACCTCTGGATCGGCGTCTCGGCTGGCGTGTTCCTGATCGGGACGGTGTTCTGGCTCTGGACGGTGGTTGCGACGACGGTCGCCCCGATGACAGGGACGGCGACGGAAGGTGCGGCGCGCGCGAACCGCTGATGGCGGGACTTCGGATCGTCCTGCTCTGCGTCGTCGCGGCGGTCGGCTTCGGCATCGTGCACGACCAGATCACAGCGCGCGTCTGTGTCGAGTACTTCACGATCGGCCACCCCCGGATCCTGGCGACCGATTCGCCGACCGAACTCGGGATCTTCTGGGGCGTCATCGCGACCTGGTGGGTCGGCGCGATCCTCGGTCTCGGGCTCGCATTCGCAGCACGACGGGGCGCCGCGCCGAAGCGCAACGCGGCGTCGCTGGTCCGCCCATCGTTGTCCTGATGCTGTGCATGGGCGTGACGTCGACGATCGCCGGGCTCGCCGGTCATGCACTCGCGAGTCAAGGCGTCTTCGTCCTCGTCGAGCCGCTTGCGAGTCGCGTGCCATCGGATCGTCACGTCGCGTTCATCGCGACCGGATGGGCGCACAGCGCCAGCTATCTTGCCGGATTCGTCGGCGGACTCGTCCTCATGCAGCGGATCTGGAAGGCGCGTCAGGCGGCCGCGCGGCGCGCCGCGGTTTGACGCGGCTCGAAACGTCAGGAGCAGGGTCGAGAACGCGACACGGTGCGGCTTCCCCATGGCGGCGCACGATAGGGGACGTGCCGCCCATCGACGACGTCCGGCGGGTTATTCTCGATGCCGTGAGGATCGCTTCGTGGATTCCGGGCTTGGCGTTCGTCGCGGTGCTGCTCTCCGCCTGTGCGAGGGATCGCCATTACACGGTCGACGCCGACGAGTTCCTCCGACTCGCCGCGCAGCCCGTCGGTTCGATCGAATACACCGAGTTCGTCGGCGCGACGCGAACGCGCGCGTTCCTCGTGCGATGGTCGGGGATGCCGTCGA
>JAGQQZ010000172.1 GCA_020425915.1 Planctomycetota bacterium
ATCGACGATCCGATCTCAGTCCCGCAACCACTCCACCTCGCCGCCCGGCAGGAAGTAGAGGATCAACATCGTCCCGCCGCGCACCGTGGGGACGTGCGTCGAGTCGGTCGGGAGGACGACCCAGCCCGCCGCGTGTCCGTCGAACCTCGGTTCGCCGTCCCGCACGAAGCAGAGCGAGATCTCGCCCTTCGGGTGCCGGTGCTTCGGCCCGGTCGAGTCCATGCAGACGGCATCGACGGAGTAACCGTCGAGGTCCTTCGCGACGCGACCGAAGCGCAGCGGACCGTTCTCGTTCGGAGTCAGCCAACCGGCCTCGTAGCCCTCGTTCGCGAGGTCGCGGATCCGGGTGACGGTGGCGCTGGCGTACGGGATCCTCGCCTCGATCGCCGCCGCCGCGGCCTTGCCGTCCGACAGGTCGACGCCGTCGAACGCCTCGACGAGCGGCGCGAGTTCTCTGGTCAGTGTTTCGAGCATCGGCCGGCAAGTTAGCCAACGGACGGCAGGGGGAGCAAGTCACGGCCGTCGATGGGCCGACGCCCCTGGAAAAGAGTCCACACACCGGCACGGAAACGACTCCTCGAATCGAACGGCGCGGACGGTAGCATGACGCTTTCGATCGTCCGGAGGGGGACTTCGGACGCCGACGCGGGCACCGCGTCCACGATTCCAAACCAATCCACGTTCGCCAATCGCGATGAACGCCATCAAGGCTGAGTACATCTGGCTCGACGGAACCGAGCCTTCGCCGCTGATGCGGTCCAAGACGAAGATCCTCCCCGAGGGCACCGAACCGCCGGTCTGGGGCTTCGACGGATCGTCGACCAACCAGGCACCCGGTGGTGCTTCCGACTGTGTCTTGCAACCGGTGTTCTCGGTGCCCGATCCGCTGCGCGGTGAGCCGCACTTGCTCGTGCTCTGCGAAGTGCTGACGACCGAGATGGATCCGCACCCGTCGAACACGCGCGCACTGTGTCGCGAGGTCGCGGAGAAGTTCGCGAGCCACGACCCGCTGTTCGGGCTCGAGCAGGAGTACACGTTCATGCGGCAGGACGGCACACCGCTCGGCTTCCCGACCAGCGGCTACCCGGCTCCGCAGGGTCCGTACTACTGCGGTGTCGGCGGCAGCCAGGTGTTCGGTCGCGAGATCGTCGAGACCCACCTGGACATGTGCCTCGAGGCCGGTCTCTCGCTGTCCGGCATCAACGCCGAGGTCATGCCGGGACAGTGGGAGTTCCAGGTCGGCCCGCTCGGGCCGGTCGAGGTCGCGGACCAGCTCATGCTCGCGCGCTGGCTGCTGTGCCGCATCGCCGAGGAGTACAAGTGCGACGCGACGTTCGAACCGAAGCCCGCAAAGGGCGACTGGAACGGTGCGGGCTGCCACTCGAACTTCTCGACCGGCCAGATGCGCGAGTCGTACGACGCCTGCATCGCCGCCTGCGAGGCACTCGGCAAGAACGCGATGGAGCACGTCAAGAACTACGGCCACGGCATCGAGGACCGACTGACCGGCGCGCACGAGACGCAACGCTGGGACACGTTCTCCTACGGCGTGTCGGACCGCGGCGCGTCGATCCGGATCCCGTGGCAGGTCAAGCGCGACGGCAAGGGCTACATCGAGGACCGGCGCCCGAACGCGAACTGTGACCCGTACGTCGTGACGCGACTCATCACCAACACGGTGTGCTCGGCGATCTAGTCCGACGCCCCCACCGTTCGGAGCGCTTCCCGCGAGCGCGCGTCGGCCCGTCCGATGCGCGCTCGCGTCGTTCCGGTCGAGACGAGACTCGTCGGAGCGCCCGGCGTCCGCGGTGAATTCTCCGGAAGCGTGCTAGAATCCCGGGCGCTTCCAGGAGAGCCGATGAACGCCCACGACGAGCCCCACACTTCCTCGACCGAACCCGCGCGCACCCGATCGTCGCGACTCGAGTTCGGCGATGTGATCGCCAGCACACTCTCCGCTTGGTTCCGGCACTGGCCCGCGTTCTCGGCGCTGTCGATCGTCGTGTTCTCCCCGTACGTCGCCTACGGGTTCTGGCGGATCGAGCACGGTGATTCGGAGTTCCTCGGCACCGTCGAGGTCGTGATCGGCGCAGCCTTCCTCTTCCTGCTCTGCGGCGTGTTGGTCGAGGCGGTGTTCCGGCAGCTGCACGATGATCGATTCGAATTCGGGAGCGCGATCGCGCGCGGGTTCCGTGCGATCCCCCGAGCGCTCGGCGCCTGCGCGGTGACCTCGATCTGCTTCGTGCCGATCGCGCTCGCGGTCGGCGTCGGCACGACCAGCGAGAGCGATGCACTCGTCACCGTCATGGGAATCGCAGCCGCACTGATCGGCGCGATCGCGCTTTCCGCCGTCTGCCTGGCCGTCTGCGTCGCGGTGATCGAACGACGTGGGCCGATCGCGTCGATTCGCCGCAGCCTCGAGCTGACGCGCGGCATCCGCGGCCAGATCCTCCGCATCACGATCGTGCTGAGCATCCTCGCGATGGTCCCGTTCCTGCGGTTCGGTTTCCTCATCGCCAGGTCGAGCGCACGCGACGGCGGATTCACGATGCCCTGGCTCGAACTGGGGATCGCCTTGGTCATCGCCCCGATCCTGGCCATTCTCCCCATCGTGATCTACCACGACGCCCGCCAGTCGAAAGAAGGCATCGACGCCGTCGCCTGAGGCCGGCCGATTTCGGCGACATCCGAGCGCGAGCATCGGGGTAGTGTTCGCGCGCCCGCAGACGAACGCCTATGGTCCATCGGTCCCGAGGAGAGCCGATGACCAGCCCCGAAGATTCCCTACCGACCTCCGCGCCGGCCCCGACGCGCCGGCGAGCCCCGCGTACCCGTTCGTCCCAGCTCGAGTTCGGTTCCGTCATCAGCCGGACGTTCTCGACCTGGTTCCGCAACTTCGTGCCGTTCACGCTGCTGGCGACCGTCGTCTACGCCCCCTACATCGCGTACTCGTTCTGGGTGTTCGAGCACGCAGACGAGGTCAACCCCGACCTGCACGGAGTCATCGAGTCCGTCATCTCGGGCGCGCTCGGTTTCTTCCTCTCGGCGGCGATGATCTTCGCGGTCTTCCAACAGCTCCGAGGGGAACGCACCGACCTGGCCACCGCGCTCACCAAGGGTTTCCAGGCCGTCCCTCGAGCCTTCGGCGCCTGGATCGCGACGTTGCTCTCCTTCCTGCCGCTCATCTTGGTGTTGGGGTTGACGGCGACGGTCGCGAACGAAGCCGTCCTCGCACTCGTATCGATCCCGGTCGCGATCGTCGGCACGATGTTGCTCTGCGCCGTGTTCCTCGCAGTCTGCGTCGCGGTCATCGAACGGCGCGGGCCGTTCGAGTCGCTCCGCCGCAGCTTCGAGCTGACACGCGGCATTCGCCTGCGGATCTTCTGCATCATGATCGTGGTCGGGATCCTCGCGACCCTGTTGCTCGTGCTCCTGGTGATGCCGATCGCGATCGTGGCGGATGACGGCATGGCCGAGTTCTGGTTCGGACTCGCGTTCACGGTGCTCCTCGCACCGATCCAGGCGATTCCACCCGTCGTCATCTACCACGACGCACGCCAGTCCAAGGAAGGCATCGACAGCGCCGAACTCGCGGCGGTCTTCGACTGACGTCCGACGGTGTCGAACTCGGAGACCATCGGTTCGGCGCCGCCTGGACGATCGAGGCGACCGAGCCGCGTCGAGGTCGGTCGCGTCGTCGGACGCACGTTCTCGATGTGGTTCCGACATCTCGTCCCGTTCACGCTGCTGACGACGCTCCTGTTCGTTCCGTACGGGAGCTTGATGTTCTACTACACGAGGTTCGGGACTTCGTTCGAGAACGCACGCCTGCTGGCTGCCGGCCTGTTCGCGCTACTGCTGCTGGTGCTCGCGAGCGTGGTGAGCCTTGTGGTGCTCCACGGCCTGCGTGGCGAGCCCACCGGGTTCCTGACCTCCTTCGGTCGTGGTCTACGCGCCTTCCCGACCGTACTCGCGGCCGTACTCCTGGTCGGGTTGGGCGTGTTCGGCATCGCGCTGGTCTCAGGGCTGCTCTCCACCCTCGTCCACAAGATCATCGGCGTCACCTGGTTCCTCGCCTGCCTCGCCCTGATCCCCGCAGCCATCTACGTTGCGATTCCCGTCATCGTCGTCGAACGAACCGGCGCGATTCGAGCGCTGCGCCGAAGCATCGAACTGGCTCGAGGGAACGCGCTCCGCATCCTGCTGATCATCGTCGTCGTCCGCGTGTTGATCACGCTGGCCAACCTCGGTCTCCAGCTCCCCCTGATCGCGACCGGTTCGCCCTCGATCGCGATATGGTTGAGCATCTGCCTCACCGTCCTGTTGGCGCCACTCGACGTCATTCCGATG
>JAGQQZ010000173.1 GCA_020425915.1 Planctomycetota bacterium
AGCGCGGCGGAGACCCCGGCGACGCCACCGCCGATGATCACCACGTCGGCCGAATCCGGGATCGGGCCGGTCTCCGGCGGCAGCGTCGGCGCTTCACGCACCCACAACGACGGATGGGTCATTCGGAGGCCCCTGCGGTGCGTCCCTCGAGCAACCCAGGGGTGACGAGGAAGTCGAGCAGGGTGTTGGTGACGAGTCCACCGAGAATCACCGTGGCGACCGGGTACAGGATCTCCCGACCCGGCTCGTCGCCGGACATCGCGAGCGGCAGCACGCCGATGCCGCTGGTCAGCGCGGTCATCAGGACGGGGACGACCCGTGCGCGCGCCGCGCGTCGCAGGACGTCGGCGGTGAACGCGCCGCCACCGGCGATCGCCGCGGCGTAGTCGACGTAGAGGATCGCGTTGCGGACCGCGACGCCGAGCAGGGCGATCAGCCCGACGAGCGTCGCGACCGACAGGTCCTGGCCGGTGACCAGCACGGCCGCGACGGCGCCGAGGAACGCGATCGGTCGGGTCGCCAGGATCAGCAGCGCGAGGCGGATCGAACCGAAGTGACGGTGCAGGATCAGGATCATCGCGAACACCGCGCCGATGCTCAGCCAGGCGATCGTGCGGGTCGCGCGTTGCTGCGCCTCGAACGTGCCGGAGATCGTGACGCCGTAGCCGGGGACCGATTCGATCTCGGCGCGGACGTCCGCGATTCGAGCTTCGACGTCCGCGACGACGTCGCCGAGGGCGCGCCCGCTGACGTTGTGCTGCACGACGATGCGGCGCTGACCGTTCTCGCGTCGGATCTCGCTCGGGCCCGGCACGAGCCTCACGTCTGCCACGTCGGCGACGCGGATCGCCGCGCCCTCGGGCGTGCGCAGCCGGATCGAAGCGATGTCGTTCGGATCGCCGCGCTGGTCCTCCGGCAGGCGCACGACGATCGGCCACGCGATCTTGTCGGACTGCAGGCGAGAGATCGCCTCGCCGCCGAGCGCGAGCTCGAGCGAGCGTGCGAGCGTCGACGTCGGGATTCCGAACTCTGCGAGGTCGTCGCGCCGCGGGAACACCTCGCAGTGGTCGACGAGCGCGAGCGGCTCGGTGTAGAGGTCACGCACGCCGTCGATGTCCTCGATCTCGTGCTCGACGCGGCTCGCGAACGCGCGCAGCATCGCGAGGTCGTCGCCGTGGATCTTGATCGCGACCTGCGCGTTGACGCCGGACAGCAGGTGGCTGAGCAAGTGCGCGAGCGGTTGCTCGGTCGAGCGGGCGACGCCAGGAAACTCTCGGTCCAGTGCGGCGCGGACATCGTCGAGGATCTCGTCTCGGCTGCGCGGATTGTCGGGATCGAAGCGGACGATCGCCTCGCTGACGCTCAGCGGCATGATGTGCTCGTCGTCCGGTGCACGCCCCGTGCGTCGCGCGACGCTCGCGACACCGTCGACCTTGCCGACCGCGACCTCGAGCCGGTGGCCGAACGCCTCGGACGTCGCCAGGCTGACATCGGGAGGCAACATCAGATTGACCTGTGCGGAGCCCTCCTGGAACGGTGGCAGGAAGGTCGCGCCGCGGTTGGCGAGGACGACGATCGCGGCGAGCGTCAGCACCGCGACCGCGGCTGCGATCGCGGTCGCGTGCCGGATCCCGAAACGAACGACCCCGTCGACGTGATCCTGGATCATCCGCGCGGCGCGGCTGCCGTACTGCCCGGCTTCGGCGAACGCGCCGCCGAGCCAGAACGAGCACAGGACCGGCGTCAGGGTCATCGCGACCACGAGCGACGCCGCGACGCTGACGAGGAACGCCAGACCGACCGGTGCGAGCAGCCGCCCCTCCATGCCGGAGAGGAAGAACAGCGGCAGGTAGGTCACGCTGACGAGCATCGTGCCGTACACCACGGGACGACGGATCTCCTTCGAGGCGTCGAGCACGAGATCGAGCAGCGCGCGGCCCTTCAGTCCGGGGCGCTCGCGCAGTCGTCGGTAGACGTTCTCGACGTCGACGATCGCGTCGTCGACGAGCGTGCCGATCGCGACCGCGAGCCCGCCGAGGGTCATCGTGTTGATCGTCAGACCGAACGCCGCGAACACGAGGCTCGCGATCGCGATCGACATCGGGATCGCGAGCAGCGTGATCCCGGTCGTCCGCAGGTTCATCAGGAACAGGAACAGGACGATGACGACGAGGATCGCGCCATCGCGGACCGCGACGAGGACGTTCTCGATCGCGCGGTCGATGAACTCGGCCTGACGGAACAGGCCGGTGTCGATCTCGATGTCCGGTGGCAGGGATGCGCGGAAGGAGTCGAACTTCGCGTCGATCCGTTCGGTCAGCGCGACCGTGTCGGTGCCCGGCTGCTTGGTCAGGACGACGACGATCCCGTCC
>JAGQQZ010000174.1 GCA_020425915.1 Planctomycetota bacterium
CAGGTTCACCGGCGCGAACGTCACGAGCAGCAGGTCGAGCCGCTCACGCAGGTACGTCCACGACACGAACGGCGGCGGTTCCCGCCATGCGTAGCCGCCGACGAGTTCGCCGAGCGTGTGGTATCGCATCGAGATGACGAGACCGAGCGCCACCCACAGCGCCGCGGTCGAGCGCAGCGCGGCGAACGACCGAGCCCGAAACCCGGAGGCGTCCGCCGACCACCACGACCACCAGGCGAGCAGCGGCGGCAGCACGTACGCCGTCTCCTTGCTCCCGAACGCGAACAGCGCCCAGATCAGCCCTCGCACCCGGTGACCCGCGAGGTGCGAGCGCACGGCGCCGAGCATGCAGAACGCCGCGAGCAGGTTGACGCGACACGAGAGCCACAGGCACGACTCCGGATGCGCGGGGCTCACCGCGAACAGGACACCCGCGGTCCACGCCGCGAATCGAGTCATGCCGAGGCGACGGGCCACCGCGACCAACATCAGGCTCGAACCGATGTGCAGCAGCAGGTTCGTGACCCGATAGCCGAGGGCCTCGACACCCCAGAGCCGGTACTCGAACACGTACGTCAGCTCGAGGACCGGTCGGTAGGTCCCCATCGGATACGCCTCGCGCGACCCCCAGAGGAAGAACGCGACCGACTTCCACCACTCGACGGTCTCACACTGGGCGGAGAAGTACACGTAGCCGATGTCGTCCCAGATCAACCCGCCGTCGAGGGCCGGGCCGTACAGGACGATCGCGCCGAGCAGGATCGCCCAGAATCCGATCTGCCGCATCGGCTACCGCCCTCGGAGCGGCGAGCTCACCGACCCGAGGCGGCCCGGTCCGAGTCGACGAGGAACCGATAGCGCTCGACGATGCCTCGCAACGTCGCATCGTCGGTCGTCACCGTGACGAGACCGAAGTCCTCGCCGGTCGTCGCACGCAACATGCGACCGACGAGCGGGCGGAGTTGCGGCAGGCGGAGCTCGACGAGCAACCGCGTGAGTTCGGTCACTTGGCTGGTTCCCGATCCCTCGCCGAGAGACCGAGCATCGAGGCCGTGGACGATTCCCCGCGAATCGAGCGCGGCGACCAGCCACTCGCCCTGCGAGCGCTTCTCGTTGTCGCGCAGCCAACGCCGCAGGAACGGAACCCGGTCGTTGCGCTCGGTGACGTCCACTCCGCAGATCCCGGTGATCAGCGCGATGAGCCTTAGCGGATCCTGCGAATCATCGAGCAACGCGATCAGCGTGGGCAGAGCTGCCGGATCACTGAACTCGGCCAGCGCGTAGGCTGCCTCGAGACGGACCTGCGGGTTCGCGCTCTCGAGGTGCGGTCGCAGCGCCGGCGAACCCAGCGCATCGCCGAGACCACGCAACAACTGCAACGCGAGCAGGCCGAGCCGATCGTCGGGCCCGCGCAACGCGAACACGTTGCCGAGTTCACGGGCTGCGCTCGGGTGGCGCAGCTCGGCGAACGCCTGCAGCACGGCACGCCGATCGTCCTCGATCGGCGAGTAGAACGCCGAGCTCAGGATCGGGAAGACCTCGGATCCACCGATACGCGCGAGCGCGACCCAGATCGTGCGGCGCAACGGCGCGGCGATCTGCTCACCTTCCCGCGAGAGCACGTCGATCAGAGGGTCTCGACCCGCGGCGGCGCGCAGCCGTCCGAGCGCGAACGCTGCGGTCACGCGAACCGCGGTGTTCCGCTCGTACAGTGACTCGATCAACTTGGACACGGCGCGGACGTCGCGTGTCCGGATGACTTCGTCCATCGCCGCGATGCGCACGTCGAGGTCGTCGGTGTCGAGCGCTTCGAGCACGCGATCGGTCCCGAGCAGTCCGAACAGGCGTGACAGCACGTCGCGTGCCGACTCACCTGCGCGGTCGTTGGCGATCGACAGCAGTTCTTGCCACGGCGAATCGTCCCCGGCCGCCAAAACGACGTCCGCGATCTCGTCGGAGGACTCGTCCCAGACCTTGCGCTGCCGCAACGCACCGAGCAGCGCGCGGGCGTGGTCGCCGTCGAGAACCTCGCGAAGGCGGTCGACTCCACGCAGGTGCCGGATCGCGAGCACGAGCCGTTCACCCGCCAGGTCGGGAAGGCGCTCGGAGATCCGGTCCACGAGCCGCTTGGCGCGAGCCGCCTCGTCGTCGTGGGCCGCCAACCACCGGCGCTCCGATCGCCAGAACGCCGTGACGTCCGGCTCGCGGGCCGGATCGCG
>JAGQQZ010000175.1 GCA_020425915.1 Planctomycetota bacterium
CGTTGTTCTGGATCGAGAACGAGCACTACACCTGGACCGTGTTCGGGATCGCACTCGCCGGCGCCTTCCTCCCCCGCCTGCCCGACCGACTCGAGGGGTGGCTGACGATCCCCGATGCACTCGGACTCGCCCTGTTCAGCATCGTCGGCGCCGGGATCGCCGTCGACTCGGAGGTCATCGGAGGTTCCTTGCTCGTCGCCTCGATGTTCGGCGTCATGACGGGCGCGTTCGGCGGCGTGATCGCGGACGTCGTGTGCAACGACGTCCCGCGGATCTTCCTGCCCGCGACACCTCTGTATTCGGTGTGCGCGTTCGCCGGCTGCTGGGTGTTCCTCGGACTGGGTCGACTCGGTGTCGACGAACCAGCGGCGTTGTTGCTCGGTGCGACGACGATCGTCGTGTTCCGTCTGCTCGCGGTTCGCGGCAACTGGACGTTGCCGGCAACGCGCGCGTGACGACGGCGCCTCAGGGCGGCCGAAACGCCGAGAAAACCGGGTGGAACCGCTCGCTCGCCAACGAGCGACTCCACCCTACACCATCCGCGAACGGCGAGCTCGAGGCCCGCGCATCCGCACGTTCCATCGGCCTGACGGCCCGACTCAGTCCTCGAGCATCGACAGCAGGGAGTTCGCGAGGTCCGAGAGCTCGGCCGCGATCCGGCTCGTCTGCGTCGCACCACTCGAGGTCTCGCCCGCTGCGGTCGCGACGCCGGTGATGCTCTCCGCGATCTCCGAGCTGCCGCGCGCGGCCTCGGCGATGCTGCGCGCGATCTCCTTCGTCGTCGCGGTCTGTTCCTCCACCGCACTCGCGATGGTCGTCTGCGTGTCGTTGATCTCACCGATGATCGTGCCGACCTGATCGATCGCGGAGACCGCCCCGTCGGCGTCGATCTGGATCGCCTCGATCTTGCCGCTGATGTCCTCGGTGGCATCCGCGGTGGCCTTGGCGAGTTCCTTGACCTCGTTCGCGACGACCGCGAACCCCTTGCCGGCCTCACCGGCGCGGGCGGCTTCGATCGTCGCGTTGAGCGCGAGCAGGTTGGTCTGCTGCGCGATCGACGTGATGACCTTGATGACCTGACCGATCTCCGAGCTGCTCTCGCCGAGCTTGTTGATCGTCGAGCTGGCACCGGCCGCCACGTCGACGGCGTTTCCGGCGACGCGAGCGGACTGGAGCGAGTTCTCCGCGATCTCGCGGATGCTCGCATCCATCTCCTCGATGCCGGCCGCCACGGTCTGCACGCTGGCGCTGACCTCTTCGGCCGCCGCCGACACGGTTCCTGCCTGCGTCGTCGTGATCTCGGCGTTGCCGGACATTTGCTCGCTCGTCGCCGCCATCGATTCAGCGGTCTGACGCAGCGTGCGCGCCGTGTCGCGGATCCGTTCCTCGAGCGCCAAGCGCTCGGTGACGACGTCCCAGGTGACCATGAAGCCGAGATGCTCGCCGACGTCGTCGAAGGTCGGAGCGACCAGGAGGCTGAGCTTCTCCGGCCCCACCTGGATCGTCGTCTCGTGCGGCAGGTTGCGCAGGTCGGCAAGCATGCGACGCTGGTGCGAAGGATCCTTGTGGAACACGTCGATGTTCTGGCCGACCACGTCCCGCACGGACATCGGCAGATGGGCCTGAAGACCTTCGAGCCGCTGCGTCGACTCGCGGTTCATGTAACGGATCACGAGGTCGCGATCCGCGAACATCGTCGCGATCGGCATGCCCTCGACCATGGAGGCGTAGCGCACGTTCACGGCGCGTTGCCGCACCATGTCGGTGATGTCGGTGGCGAACTTGACGACCTTGTAGGGCTGGCCGTCCGATCCGAAGATCGGGTTGTACGAGGCCTGGATCCAGACTTCGCGTCCACCGCGCGCGAGGCGACGGTACTCCGCGGTCTGGAACTGGCCGCGCGCCAGGTCACGCCAGAAGGCGGCGTACTCCGCGGACTCTCGATACTCGTCGTCGACGAACATCGAATGATGTCGTCCGACGACGTCTCCCGCCTCGTAGCCCATCGCCTTCAGGAAGTTGTCGTTCGCCGAGAGGATGGTCCCCTCGAGATCGAACTCGATCACGGCTTGTGACTTGTGGATTGCCGCGAGCTGCGCGCGCAGGTCGTTCAGCTCCTGTTCGACCGAGGCGTCGACGCGCTCCGTAACTGCATTGCTCATCTTCGATTCCTCTTCTCGAGTCATGGCTCTGGACCGAGTGTCCGGAGCGCGATGACGGTCTGCGTTCGCGCCGCGCCATCGCCACGTGCCGTTCCTTTCGCGCGGACGGGGATCGGTTCTGCATGACGCGACCGGACCAGTCCGGGCACGCGTGCATGGTCCGCATCGACTACGCAGTCCCGGGCCCGGACCACCCGACACCAACGGCATCACGGTGTTCCTTCCCCACCGGGTGACCTCATGTCCGAACGAATCGTCTCAGCCGATCAGTCCGACGCCGCGCCGGCCCACGGTGCTGCCTTCACGCAAGCCCAGATCCTCGGCGCACTCGCCGACCACGCGTTCCGATCGATGGTCGCGATCCGCGATTCGGCGACGTCGCAGACCGCCGGTCAGCTCGACGGCGTGCTGGAGGACCTCCGCGGCTTCGTCTCCCGCTGCGCCGTCCGCCTGCGCGACATCCGACGGAAGCTCGAGGAGCACACGGATCCCGCGCACGGCATCGATCGCCAGGCCATCATGGAGCGCATCCGCCGCATGGAGGCCGAACTCGCTTCGGTCCAGACCGGGGAGAC
>JAGQQZ010000176.1 GCA_020425915.1 Planctomycetota bacterium
AGCGCCGGAGATCGCTCACGCTTCTCGCTGCGCCTGCTGTTCGGGGACCCGCTGCGGAAGCTCGCGTCGATCGCGCTGGCGATCGTGTTGTGGCACCTGCTCGACAACCAGATCACGAAGACCGCGACCCTCGATCTCCAGCTCGAGACCGTGTCGTCGGCCAGCCACCCCGGCAAGAAGAACCGACTCCTCGTCACGATCGACGCCGAGCAGTACTTCGTCGAGGGATTCTACGACCGACGCTCGGGGCAGCGGATCGAGCGCGTCCGACTCGAACTCGTCGGCGCCAACATCCTCGTCGACACGCTCAGCGAGAACCCCGGCTTCCGCGTCACGCCGGAGATCGAGGCCTCCGGCGAGGACAAGGTCAGCGTCGAGTTCACGATCGCCGACGTCCGTCCGATCGAGCCGAAGTTCGCGCCGCTGTTCGAGGGCGCTTCGCTGACGCCGTCGTCGATCCGCGTCGACCTGATCCGGAACTCGGACCTCGAGCTCGCACTCGATCCCGAACACGTCCAGATCAACGCATCGCCGCAGACCGAACGTCGCCTGCAGAAGGACAGCGCCGAGTTCACGCCCCGCTCGGTCATCCTGCTCGGGCCCGCCAACCAGATCGAACTGCTGCAGGCCATGACGCCCAGCTTCTACGTCGACATCCCCGACCCCCAGCCGTCCGACACGAGCGTGCAGGGCACGTTGCAGATCATCGAGGATCCGGGGCTCTCGAAGCTGCGGTTCCAGGGCAAGAATCCGATCATCAAGATCCCGCTGTCGGTGAAGTTCGAGACCGTCGTCGTCCGGGTCCCGTACGAACTCGATCGGAAGGCCCTGCCGAAGGAGATCCGGCACCAGTACACCGCGACCGAGGAGGAGGCCGACATCGAGATCGAGATCGGCAACCGCCTCGCGCTGACCTTCTGGAACATGAACGAGAGTGACCGTCAGGCCTGGTTCCGAACTCACGCCAGACTTTGGGTGCTGGTGACGGAGGACCAGGAGGCGGAGACCGACTCCTACACACCCGAGTTCATCATCGTCGGTCAAGAGTTCCGCGAAGGGATCGACTACCGCGCGCGCGATCTCCCTCCGCTGACCGTCAAACGCACGCAATGACCGACGAACCGACCCCTCGCCCGGAGTTCGGAACCGACGGGCTACGCGGTCCGGCTGGCCAGCCGCCGCTCGACCCGGACACGCTGCGACGCGTGGGCGCCGCGTTCGGACTGTGGCTGCAGCGCCAGGGTCCCGAACGCAAGCGCGTCGTGATCGCCAACGACGGCCGGGACTCCTCGTCGTGGATCCTCGAGTGTCTCGCACAAGGGCTGTCGTCGACCGAGGTGTCGTCGACCGACATCGGGCTCGCGACGACGCCTGCGCTCGCCTGGATCACGCGCTCGGGTTCGTTCGCGGCAGGCATCATGATCTCGGCATCGCACAATCCTGCGACCGACAACGGCATCAAGCTGTTCGCGGACGACGGCCACAAGATCTCGGACGCGGCGCAGGACGAGATCGCCGATCTCGCACCGAAGCTCGACCTCGGCGAACTCACGACGCCGCGCGCGAAGGAAGAGTCGTCGCTGCTGACCCGCTATCAGGAGCGGCTCGCGAACTCGTTCGTCGGCCTCGACCTCAGCGGCAAGACGATCGTCGTCGACGCGGCCAACGGTGGCGGCTCCGACCTCGCGCCATCGACGCTCCGCGCGCTCGGCGCGGACGTCGTCGCGATGCACTGCGAGCCCGACGGATGGAACATCAACGAGGACTGCGGCGCGCTCCACCCCGATGGCATCGTCGAGACGGTGATCGCGAGCGGCGCCGTGCTCGGCATCTGCCTCGACGGCGACGGTGATCGCGGGATCTTCGTCGACGATCGCGGCAGGATCCGCGACGGCGACGACTGCCTGCTGACGATCGGAGCACACCTCGCGGAGCACGGGCGACTGGCCGACAACACGGTGGTCACGACCGTCATGAGCAACCTCGGCATGCACAAGGCACTGCGCGGCCTCGGCATCGACATCGCGGTCACGCCGGTCGGCGACCGCCACGTGACGCAGTGCATGCGAGACCGCGGACTCACGCTCGGCGCCGAGACCTCGGGTCACGTGATCTTCGCCGAGGACGGCTATCTCGCCGGCGACGGGCTCTACACCGCGCTGCAGTTGCTGGCGCTGCCCCAGACCCTCGAGAACGGCTCCGCGGCGGCGTTCCTCGACTTCGAGCGATTCCCGCAGATCCTGCTCAACGTCCCGGTCGAGAGCAAACCACCGCTCGACGACGTCCCGGCCGTGATCGCCTGCCGTGAGGAGATCGAACGGTCCCTCGGCGACGACGGCCGCGTCGTGTTGCGCTACTCCGGCACCGAGAACCTCTGCCGGGTCATGGTCGAAGGTCCCGTCGAGGACGACGTGCAGCGCTTCGCAGCGCGACTCGCGTCGGTCGTCGAGGATTCGCTGCGCACATGACGACCCTCGCGATCTCGGCGAGTCGGCGCACGGTCTCCGTCGCGCTCGAACTCGATGGCGAGATCAGGACCGCACCGAGTGACGTGCTCGGCGCGAGTCTGCACGAGCAGGTCGCCGCCATGTTCGAGACCACGCGCATCTGTTCGAGCGACATCGATCGAGTGGTCGTCGATCGCGGTCCCGGCTCGTACACCGGCCTGCGGATCGCCGTGACGTTCGCGCGATTCCTCAGCCGATACGACGACGTGACGCTGCTGGCGACGACGAGCTTCGAAGCGATCGCCGCGACGTCCCGTCCGGCGAGCACGATACGTGTCGGACTCGATGCCAGGCGCGGCCGCGTCCACACGACACGCGTCGCCGCCGCCGATCGAATCGAACTTCTCGAAGCACCGCGCGCGATTCCGGTCGACGAGTTCATCGCACTGCTCGGAGTCGACGAACCCGTGATCGTCGAGTCGTCGCTGCGCGAACATGTGGTATCGGCGCGCGCGACCATGTCGCCGTTCCCCGAATACGACGCGACAACGCTGCTCTCACCGCGAATCGCGCCGACCGCGATCACCCGGGCGGAACTCGAACCGCTGTACTTGATGGGCTCGTACGCCGACTGAACGCGCGCCGCGGAACGCCGCGTTCGTACGTACACAAAAAAAGCGCGTGACGTCGGTCACGCGCTTCTTTCGAACGCCGGTGCGATCAGAGATCGCAGGGCTTGAGCGTCTTGCGCTTGTTCTCGACGGCGCGGGTCTCGGCCGACTTGATGATCTCGCGGACCTTCAGGTCGAGGGCACCGTAGAAGTCGGACGAGACGTTGCACTTGCGCGTCGCGGCCTTGGTGCGAGTCTTCGAAATGATGAGTTCGGCGGGGGTAGCCTTCTTCTTGGTCTTCTTGCGAGCGGCCATGTGAGGTAATCCTTGGTTCAGGGTAGAAACACCGAGAGTCGCGGGCTGAGCACCCCCTCGGCGCTCTCGCGTGCACGCGACATGGCCGAAGTTTGCGACGCTGTGGGAAGGCAGGCAAACCAAAAAACCTCGAAATCGACGTCGAGAGCCCGAGCCGCGGCCGATTTCGAGCCTTTTCGCCCCCACCGCGTGTCGTGCATAATCCGCCCAAGTGACTCGCAAGCGGATCGCGCTGTTGTACTTCGGCTTCGCCGTCAGCGTCCTGGTGCTGACGTTCGTCGTGCTCCAGCGCGCCGGCGTTTCGCGCGCGTTCGTCGAGAACCTCCTCGCCGACGTCATCGTGCGGGACCGGTTCCGGCTCGGTGACGCCAACCTGCACCTCGGCGAAGGCAAGTTGACGCTCGACGAGTTCGAGCTCAACACGAAGGCCTCTGACGGCGACCGCCCGTTCGTCGCCGTCGATAGGATCGAGTTGGACGTGGACACGAACCCACTCGCGTTCGGTGACGTCGGACGGATTCG
Organism: Planctomycetota bacterium; assembly: GCA_020425915.1. Taxonomy (GTDB): domain Bacteria; phylum Planctomycetota; class UBA1135; order UBA1135; family UBA2386; genus JAGQQZ01. The sequence continues at coordinate 3,897 of JAGQQZ010000176.1, forward strand.
ACAGGCCCGAGTCGAAGGCCTATCGCTCGAACTCGACCTCAGCGAAGGCAACGCGCCGGACCTCAGCGAGCTGTTCGAGCAGACCGGCGAAATCGACCGCGAGGGCGGGCCTCCCCCTGCCATCATCGTCACGAACTCGCGTGTGGTCCTCCGTTTCGCGCCGGACGCGGCCCCGGCGGAGTTCACGGACGTCGATCTGAAGCTCCTGCCCGAGGAGCCCGGCAGCAACCGTATGTCGCTCAGCGGTTCGATGACGTCCCCCGCCGGGCTGCGCACGACGGTCAGCGGCACGGGTGACTTCAAGACCCGCGAGTTCCGCGCGCTCCTGACGATCGACGAGTTCCCATTGGACCCGTCGCTCGCGACTCGGTTCGCGCCGCAGGTCGGTGCGATCCTGGACGAGGCGCGACTCACCGGAACAGCGCGCAACCTGGGCGTCTGGCTCGAGTACTCGGAAGGGACGGACGGCAGGAGCAAGATCGCCGCGGGTGCCGGCCTCGAAGTGACCGAGCTCGGCGGCATCCCGCCCACCGTGCCGTACGCGCTCGTCGACGCCACGGCGCGCATCAACGTCAGCACGCGCGACAACGGCACGGTCCGATTCGAGCTCGACGACCCCGACACCGCCGGTGACATCCACGTCGGGGGCGTGCTCACCGACTGCTTCGGCGACGCACCGATCATCGACGTCGAGCTGAACGCGAAGCGGATGTTGATCCGCCCGCAACTGACCGACGCGCTGCGCGAAGTCCCCGCGGTCCGCAGGATCCTCGAGGCGTTCGAACCACTGGAGGGCCGCTTCGACGTTCGCGGACAGGTTCGTTCCTCGGAGCCAGGCACACCGCCGCGCGCGGACCTCGATCTCACGTTCGCCGACACGAAGCTCCTGTGGCACGGGATCCCGCAAGGTGAGTCGATGCGTGTGATCGAGTTCCCCGAGCCTGCGACCGACGTCAGCGGTCGCGTGAGACTGCGGGGACACGAACTGTGGCTCGAAGAGATCGAGTTCACGGCCTGCGGCGGCCGATCGCGGATCGACGCGACCATCGGCACGCGGCGCGAGGAGCCGTACGCGATCGAATTCCGGTCCGACGACCTGCCGTTCTCCGACCGAGTCCGCGCCGCGTTGGAGTCCGTGGCGCCGCGTGCCACGCGCTTCTACGACGAGTTCTCGCCGCGCGGTCGCTCGGCGATCTCGGTCGCGCTGACCGGTGTCGGCCGGGACCGGTCGGAGACGCGCGTCGAACTGAGGCCGCTCGACGCATCGGCGAGCTGGGCTGGCTTCCCCTATCGAGTGAACGGGCTGTCCGGTGTGATCGAGATCGAACCGCGCGGCGTGTTCTTCCAGCTGCAAGGCCACCATGGCGCGGCCCGAACCGACCTCAACGGACGCTTTCCGGCTCCGGCGGACGACGGACCGCTCGGCACCGAGTTGTGGATCGCGGCCTCGGGCGTGCCGATCGACGACGAACTCGCGACGGCGCTCGACGAGCTCGGCCCGGACTTCCGCAAGACGTGGAACACGCTCGGCCCCGAAGGGACCGCCGACTGCGAACTCACGATCTGGGGCGAGGGCGATGGTGACGTCAGCTACGACATCCGCGTGGACGCGCGTCGCGCCGCCGTCGAACTCGACGAATTGGCGATCCCGATCCGCAACATCGAAGGACCGATCTTCGTGCACGGCACCGGAGGATCGAGCACGATCGACTTCGGCGTGCTGCGCGGAGAGATCGCGAACGCGCCCGGCACCGATCCGGCGGAGCTCGTGATGCACGGGACCGGTACGACGACGGCCGAAGGCAGCGAGCTCGATCTGACCTCGACGATCGACCATCTACAGATCACCGACGCGCTGCGCGACGCATTCGACGCGAGCGGCGCGTTCTCGCGGGAGACCTGGGACGTCCTACGGCCCTCGGGGTTCGTCAGCGTGGTGTCGCGTCAACGACTCGTTCCGGGCGCAACCGAACTCCAGCACGACCTCCGGATCCAGCTCGACGGCGTCAACTCGGACGCCGCCATGCTGCCGGCGCCGGCACGCAACATGACAGGCAGCGTGACCGTTCTCGAAGGGAACGCGACGTTCCGAGACCTCCGCTGCGACATGGGCGATTCGCGCGTGTTCTGCGAATCGGGCTATGCGATCCACGACCAGGACGCGACCCGCATCCAGGCCATCGTGACGTCAGACGAGTTCCCGATCGACGACGATCTCGCGAACCTGCTGTCGGGTCCGATCCGTGAGACCTACCTCGAACGTGAGTTGCGAGGCAGCCTCGAGGTGCAGCACCTAGACCTTCGATTCCGCTTCCCCGACACGTCGGACACGTTCACGCTCGATCTCAGCGGCCGCGTGGCGGTGCGGGACACGACGATGTCACTCGGCACGAACCTCGAGAACGTCTCGGGCACCGTGCGGATCGAACGGGCGCACTTCGACGACGTGAGCGGCGAGATCACCGGCACGATCGACAACGGCGGCATGTCGATCGCGGGCCATCGCCTCAGCGGCGCACACGCCGCGCTGTTCGCCAACGCAGAGCGGGTGGAGTTCTCGGGCGTGAGCGGACGCGTCCACAACGGCGAACTGTTCGGCCTCGGCGAGGAGTCGGCGGACATTCGCTTCGAATTCGGCGAGCCCGGACGCCTCACCTCGGCTCTCGGCTGGAAGGACGTCAGCCTGTCGTCGATCCTGCGGGCCTCGGGCAGCGAGGACTCCGAGTACCGTGGCAACGTGTCGGGCGAGTTACGAATCGGCGAACTTCTCGGCGACGACATCGTGAACGCCGAAGCCACCGGCAGCGTGCAGGTCACCGAAGGCCGACTCGGCGAGGTGCCACTGTTCACCGCGATCTACAGTCACCTGACTCCGAACCAACGGCCGAGGTTCAACGGCGTCGCCGTCGACTTCTCGGTCCACGATCAGCGGATCGACATCCACGAGGTCGAGGCGACCTCGTCCCTGATCTCGGTCAGCGGCCAGGGCACGGTGACGATGGACGGCTACCTCGACATGGAACTCGACTTCGCGGATCTGTTCGGCGAGGACGCGGACTGGCTCGTGCTGCCGGTGTTCGCGCGGGTCATCACGACCGGCGTGGTCAAGTTCCAGGTGTTCGGCTACCTGCGCTCGCTCCGCGCACGACCGCAATGGCTCTGGGAATCGAAACCGGACCGTGTGAGGCTCGGCCCGATCCCCGCTCGCTCGGCAGACGGCTGACCGGCGGAGACCTCGACTTGTGCCGAACTCGGCTTCCCCGTAATTCAGGGGCCCAAGGATGGTGAATCTCCACGCAGTGATCATGGCCGGCGGCTCCGGCACGCGTTTCTGGCCTGCCAGCCGCCAGGACCGGCCCAAGCAACTGCTGCCGCTCGCTCCGGGCGGCAAGACGTTGATCGAGGCGACGGTCGATCGGCTCGCGCCACTCGTGGATCCCGAGCACCTCTGGATCGTCACGAACCCGACGCAGGTCGACCGACTCAAGTCGATCATGGAGTCGTTCGACGAGAGTCAGGTCATCGTCGAGCCCGAGCCGCGTGACACGGCCGCGTGCATCGGCCTGTCGGTCGCCAAGCTCGAGGCAGCCGACCCGAATGCGGTCGTCGCGATCGTGCCGTCCGATCACGTGATCACGCCGACCGAACGATTCGTCGACCTGCTGCGCCGCGGCGCGGAGGTCGCCAGCGACGGCCGGACGATCGTCCTGTTCGGCGTCAAGCCGACTCGACCGGCCACGGGCTTCGGCTACATCGAACCGGGAGCCCCGATCGAGGGCGCACCCGAGGGCGCGCGCGAGATCCTGCGATTCCGCGAGAAGCCGAACCTCGACACGGCCCGCGAGTTCGTGACGTCGGGCCGCTTCCTGTGGAACAGCGGCATCTTCCTGATGACGGCACAGGCCCTCTTGACCGCGATGGACGTCGGCAGCCCCGCGCTCGCCAAGGCGACGCGTGCGATGATCGATGCGAGTCGAACGGGTGACCAAGCCGCGGTCCAGGCCGCGTTCTGCTCCGCCCCTCGCATGAGCGTCGACTACGCCGTCATGGAGAAGGCACCGCACGCAGCCGTCATCGAGGCAGACCTCAGCTGGAGCGACCTCGGCTCGTTCCTCGCGCTCGACACGATCGCGACCCCGGACAAGCAGGGCAACGTCTGCCGCCTGATGGACGGCGCCGAGGCGACGATGCTCGATGCTCGTGACTGCGTGGTCTACGCCGAGGGCGAGCGAACGGTCGCTCTACTCGGCACGCACGACCTCGTCTGTGTCGCCGTCGACGACGCGGTGCTGGTCTGTCCGAAGCACCGGATCGACGACATGAAGTCCCTCGTCCAGAAGCTGCGGGACGAGCGACGCGAAAACCTGTTGTGAGCGCGCCCAAGCGCATCCTCGCCGTCGACTTCGGCGACCGGCGCACCGGGCTCGCCGCGACCGACTACACCGGCTCGATCATCGTGCCGCTCGACACCCTGCGGAACCTCGCGGACGACGCCTGCGCCCGCGCGATCGCGGAGCTCGCAGCGGAACGCGAGTCCGAGGTCATCGTCGTCGGACTCCCGCTCGACACTCGCGGTGAGCGCGGCCCCAGGGCCGAGCGGACCCTCGCCTTCGCCCAGCTCGTGGAGAAGCAGACGAGCTGCCCCGTCGTGACGGTCGACGAGACTTCGACGACCGACGAGGCGCACGACCGACTCAAGCAGTTCGGCCTGCGCGCATCCCAACGCAAGAAGGTCGCCGACAGCGTGGCGGCGATGATCATCCTCGAACGGTATCGAGGCTGACGGGCGAGGTTCAGCTCGCGGTGAACGTGCGGCGCATTCGCCGCTGTGTGAACGCGAGCAGGATCAGTCCGGCCCCGACCGCAAGCAGCGCAGTGGGACGCGGAGCACGACTCTCCGGATCGTCGGTTCGACCGGCCGGAGCGGAATCGGATGAGCTGGAGACGTGTCCGTTCGACGCTACCACCTGCGGCGAGCGAGCTGTCGTGACCGAGTCGCTGTTCGGTTCCGACTGAGCAAGGCTCGGGCTGGCGAGAACGCAACAGAACACACAAGCGTGCAGTACGGCTTGAAACACGTTGCGGAGGAGAGGCTGAGAGCGGCCCTGGTGTCGGTCTGAGGAGGAGAGGAGGAAGGCAACCATGGGTGGTGGTGGAAGCGACTGGTTGCCCTGTGACGAGGTGGATCGACTGTAGCAACGGAATCGAACCTGGCAAGTCGGTCGCGATTCTTCACGCAGCCGCCGACCGGGCGTTTTGGTACCTGCGTTCGGCGCCACGGTCGATTGACCGACGTCGGCGCGAACGACTATCGTCTCGCACGTCCGATCTCCGGGCGATCGCCGGTGACGCGCGAGCGGCACGGGAGGAAAGTCCGGGCTTCCCAGGGCAGGGTGGTGGGTAACGCCCACCGTTCGCCGCGACCTTTACGGTCAACGTGAACAGGGAAAGTGCCACAGAAATGACACCGCCGGCCGGCAGGCCTCGAGCCTGCGACGGTAAGGGTGAAATGGTGAGGTAAGAGCTCACCCGCGACCACGAGAGTGGCCGTGCGAAGGCAAACCCCACCCGAAGGAAGACGATCGGGGGGCGCGTGGCCCGCGCTCAG
>JAGQQZ010000177.1 GCA_020425915.1 Planctomycetota bacterium
GCCCACGCCCGCGATGGCGCAGTATCTCGCCGCGAAGGAACAGCACCCGGACGCGCTGCTCTTCTTCCGGATGGGCGACTTCTACGAGCTGTTCTTCGACGATGCACAGGAGGCCAGCCGCGCGCTCAACATCACGCTGACCGCGCGCGGCAAGGGCGACAAGGCCGTGCCGATGGCCGGCGTGCCGGTGCGCGCGCTCGACAACTACCTGCAGCGCCTGGTCACGTCGGGCCACAAGGTCGCGATCTGCGAGCAGGTGCAGGACCCGAAGGACGCCAAGGGTGTGGTCGAGCGCCGCGTCGTGCGCGTCGTGACGCCCGGGACGTTGACGGAAGACAACCTGCTCGAGCAGAAGCGGGCGAACTACCTCGCGGCGGTGACGATGTCGAAACACGGCACGGGCCTCGCATGGGTGGAGTTGTCGACCGGAGCGTTCTTCGTCACCGAGTGTGACGCCCGCCGCATCGGCGACGAGATCGGTCGCATCGAGCCGGCCGAACTGCTCGTCGCCGAGGACGACACGCGGCTCGACGAAGTCCTGCCGCACACGCGTGCGGCGCTGACCAAGCGTGCCCCGTACGACTTCGGCCATGACACGGCGAGCCAAGTGCTGACGAAGTTCTTCGGCACGTCGACGCTCGCGGGGTTCGGGATCGACGAACTCCGCGCGGCCACCTGCGCAGCGGGCGCGCTCGTCGCGTACCTGCAGGAAACCCAACTGGCCGCGCTCCCCCACCTGCGACGCATCGAAGTCCACCGCACCGGCGACGCGATGTACCTCGATCGCGCGACCCGACAGAGCCTGGAACTCGTCGACACGATGCACGGCGAGGGCCGAGGAACGCCGCTGTTGTCGATCGTCGATGCAACGCGCACCCCGATGGGAGGTCGCCTGCTCCGCGAATGGCTGCTCGCGCCGCTGACGGATCCCGACCGGATCAACGACCGTCAGGCGGCGGTCGCCGAACTCCACCAGTACCCGCAGCGGATCGACCGACTCGACGAGGCGTTGCGCGGCGTGCTCGATCTGCAGCGTTTGACGGCCCGAATCTCGACCGAGCGCGCCAACGCGCGCGACCTGATCGCGCTCGCGTCCAGCCTCCGGCGGATGCCCGACGTCGCCGCGGTGTTGGACGAGTGCGCCGCGGAGCCCTGGATCGAGATCCGACGACGCTTCGACCCTCTGACGGACATCGCGGATCGGATCGGCGAACGCATCGTCGACGAACCCGAGAACTCCTTGAAGGACGGAGGGCTGATCCGTCGCGGCTTCGACGCCGAGCTCGACGAACTGCGCACGCTCGCGTTCGACAGCAAGCAGTGGATCGCCGACTACCGCGCGCGGGAGTCGGCGCGACTCGGCGTGGCCAACCTCAAGGTCGGCTACAACAAGGTGTTCGGCTACTACATCGAGATCACCCACGGCAACAAGGGCGTCACGATCCCGGACGAATACGTCCGCAAGCAGACGACGAAGAACGCCGAGCGATACATCACCGACGAGCTCAAGACCTTCGAGACGAAGGTGCTCAAGAGCGAGGATGCGGCCAAGGCGCTCGAGTACGATCTGTTCGTCGCCCTGCGTGCGGAGATCGCCGCCGAGGTCGAGCGATTGCAGGCGACCGCTGCGCTCGTCGCGCGGATCGACGTCCACGCAGGACTCGCCAACGTCGCGCGCGAACGCAACTACTGCCGTCCGATCATCGACGATTCGAACGTGCTGTGCATCCGCGACGGCCGACACCCGGTCATCGAGGCGACCCATGCGGCCGGTGCGTTCGTGCCGAACGACATCGATCTCGATCCACCCGATCGACGCCTGATCCTGCTGACCGGTCCGAACATGGCCGGCAAGTCGACCTGGATCCGCCAGAACGCGCTGATCGTCGTGCTCGCGCAGATCGGCAGCTTCGTCCCGGCGTCGAGGGCGC
>JAGQQZ010000178.1 GCA_020425915.1 Planctomycetota bacterium
TGGAGCCTGACCGGATTCTTTCGGCTGATCCCGCAACTCGCAGGCATCGAGGTCGCGCTGCAGACGATCCACCCGCCGACGTCGGGTCCGCTCGGGCTCGACCTCAGCAACGGGCTCTGGGCGCGGATCGGCTACTGATCCGCGCGACCGCTCCCGCCGTGTCCTCGTTCAGCGATTTCCGCCATCCCGTTCGCCGGTGTAGCCGAACACGACTTCGAACCCCTCGGCGATGATCTTGTTGATGATGTCCTTCGTCGCCTCGGTGTCGTTGACGAACGGGAACGGACCGTCGGGCACGGGGACTTCGAGGAACTCGCACAGCGGCTCCCATCCCTGCTTGACCTCGAACTCGAGCAGTCGCGCCGCGGGGATCGCCTTCCGAACGGCGTCGGCGTGCTCGTGGAAGCGCCGGATCAGGTGCTCCTTGTCGTGCATCCGATCGCCGAGGTAGTCGTTGATGTGCGCCTGGATGAACTCGCCCATCTCGACCTCCCGCAGGTAGTCGATCCAGTGCGGCGCGAAGATCGTGTCCTGGGTCGACTCGTACCAACTCTCGGCATCGCGGAGGGTCAGCACGACCTTGGCGTCGGGGTAGTGCTCGGCGAGCTCGCGGTAGTTCGAGCAGGCAGGGAAGTCGACCGTCGAGGCGAAGCCGTCGAAGATCGAATCCCAGTCGGCATCGCCGTGCGCGGCATCGACCCACTTCTGCCAGTGGTGCGGACCGCGCGGCAGGCACTCGACCATGTGGTAGCAGGGGCCGAGTCCGAGCTGCTCGAGGGCCGCCTTCATGCTCATCGTTCCGGTGCGGCCGAAGCCCGCGCCGATGACCTTCAACACCATCGTGTACCTCGTTTCTTGTCGGATGGGCCGCGCGACCGGCGCGGATCACGGCCCCTTGTTACCACGCCGCTCCGACTTGCCATACACTCGAAGACATGTCCGGGGCCGAGTCGAAGCAGCGAATCGGTTTCGCAGTCGTCGGAGTCGCGACTCTCACGGTGGGCGTCGCGTGGTGGCTGACGAGTGACGGAGTCGAGCCGCTGCAGCCAGAGTTCGTGGACGACGCGCCCGCAGTAGTCGAGCCGATCGTCGCGAACCCGCCGCCTGCGGTGGAGACCGTCGAGCGCGCCTTCCCCGCCCCGACGCGTCTCACTCCGACGCGCCTCGTGCCCTTCCCCGACGCCGCGATGCCGCCGTTCCTGCTGCCGGTTCCCGGCGGCCACATGGACCTCGGTTGCACGACCGCAGAGCTGATCGACGACGTTCGTGCGATCGGTTCGGTCGAGCCGGACGCATTCGTCAAGAACGTGCGGAGGCTGATGTCGGCACTGGGACCATCGCGTGTCGACGTCGAGCCGTTCTGGCTGGCGAAGCACCCGGTGACGAACGCGGACTACGCGGTGTTCGTCGAACGGACGGGCCACCGCTTCCCGTACGTCTGGTGGCGCGCCGGCGAGCCCGCGGACTACGAAGCTCGTCTCGGCGCGTGCCATCGAGAGTTCCGGCACATCGAGGACCCCAATGACCGTCCGATCGCATTCTGGAAGGCTCACTGGCGCGAACTGCCGTTCCGCATTCCCGAGGACCAGGACGAGTCGACCCAGGAACATCCGGTGACCTTCGTATCGTGGGACGACGCCGTCGCCTACGCAGCGTGGGCCGGCATGCGCCTGCAGACCGAGGCCGAGTGGCTGTTCGCAGCGACCGGAGGGGCGGACGAGCGCTTCCTGTGGGGTGACCGACTCGAGGACATGCCGGTCGAACGCGGGCCGCAACACGATGTCCTGCGGCCGGTCGGATTCCATGGCGAGTCGCTCGCCGGGCCATTCGGCCACGAGGACATGTGCTTGCAGGTCTTCGAGTGGACCGCGGACGCGTTCGCACCGTTTCGAGTGGATTCGTTCGAGTACGAACGTGCCCGACTCCTGGAGCACCCGATCTGGAAGGCGATGATTCCGTCGAACGCGATCGACGAACTCCGCATGTTCGTGCGCGACTGGCGTCGAGTCGCCAAGGGCGGCTGGTACGGCAGCCA
>JAGQQZ010000179.1 GCA_020425915.1 Planctomycetota bacterium
CATGACGATGAGCGGCTGCAGGTAGGAACCGAATGGGATCGCCATCAGGCCGAAGATCAGCAACAGCGCGAACAGGCTGCCGGTGCTGAGCCCGTCGAGCGTGTCCTGCTGTTGCTGCTGCTCGCCCTCGAGCGAGTACGACAGGCCCGCGTGGTCGGCGACGAGCTCCGGCAGGAACGAGCGCCGCAGATCGGCGAGGATCTCGTTCGCGTCCGATTCGTCTTCGTCGACTTCGGCGGTGATCGAGATCGCCTGCTTGCCGTCGACGCGCTGGATCGCGGCGGGCCCGCGGCCGTATCGGACCTCGGCGACGGTCGCGAACGGGACCTCGTCACCGCTCGGAGTGCGGATCCGCATGCGCTCGACGTCGCCGAGCGACGTGCGCTCCGACTCGGGGTAGCGCACCATGACCTTGATGTCGTCGCGGCCACGCTGCACGCGCTGCGCCTCGGCGCCGTAGAACCCCTGCCGGACCTGCCGCGCGAGGTCCTCGAGCTTCAGACCGAGCGGCTCGGCCGATTCGCGGATGTCGAGTTCGATCTCGGCCTTGCCCTCGCGGTACGAATTCGAAACGTCGGACAGCGCCGGATACTCGGCGAGCTTGTTCTCGAGCTTGGTGACCGCGTCGCGCAGCACCTCCTGATCGTCGCCGAGCAGCTGGATCTCGAGATCCGCGCCGACGTTGAGCAGCGAGGACGAGAACTTGACCTCGACCGCGCCGGGGACGTCCGCGGTGAGCTCGCGCCAACGTCGCTCGATCGCCTTGCTGCCGGTCTCGCGGACCTCGGAGGGGGAGAGCTGGATGTTGATCTCGCCGAAGTGGCTGCCCGAGTTGCCGCGGACGATCTTGCCGCCGCCTTCGTCCTGGGTCTTGCGGAACGGCTGCGTCCCGATCGACGTCATGATGTTGCGGATGTCGCCGGGGAACTCGTCGCGCAACGACAGCGCGACCGCCTCCATCCGCTCGAGCTCGGCGAACGTCTGCTCGGCCGGCGTGCCCGCCGGCATCGTCAGATCGACGACGACGTTGTCGCCGTCGACCGGCGGGAAGAACACGAATCGGACGTATCCGCCCGCGATGACCCCGACCGTGATCGTCAGGATCGTCGTCGCGATCGCGACCGTCAGGTAGCGACGGTCGAGTGCCCAAGCCAGGGTGGGTCGGTAGAGGTTCTTCGCGATTCCCTCGAGCGAGTCGGCGAAGAACCCCTGGAACCTGGCCCAGCCGCGGCCGATCGCGTTGGTCGGCGGACGCGTGTCGAGGTGCCGCAGGTGAGCCGGCAGGATCAGCTTCGACTCGATCATCGAGAAGATCAGGGTCGAGATCACGACGATCGGGATCACCGCCCACAGTTCGCCGATCGGTCCCGGCACGTTCAGCATCGGCACGAACGCGGCGATCGTGGTCAGCACCGCGAACGTGACCGGAACCGCGACCTCGCGCGCGCCGCGCACGGCGGCATCGATCCCTCGCAGTCCCTCGCGGCTCTTCGTGAACACGTTCTCCCCGACGACGATCGCGTCGTCGACGACGATCCCGAGCACCAGGATGAACGCGAACAACGACAGCATGTTGATCGAAGTGCCGAACATCGGCATCAACCACAGCGCGCCGAGGAACGACACCGGGATGCCGAGCGAGACCCACATCGCGAGCTTGAGGCGCATCGACAGCGTCAGCACCGCGAACACGAGCACGAACCCGATCACGCCGTTCCAGATCAGCAGCCAGAGTCGACCCTCGAGCAGCACGGATTCGTCGCGCCAGGGAGTCAGCGTGATCCCCTCGGGCAACTCGTGCCGCTTGCGTTCGATGTAGTCGTGGACCTCCTCGGAGATCGCGAGCGCGTCCTGGTCGCCGATCCGGAAGATGTCGATCAGCACCGCCGGTTCGCCGTCGAAGCGCGCGAACTCCTCGGTGTCCTCGAACCCGTCGATCACGGTCGCGACGTCGCCGAGCCGCAGGACCGAGCCGTCCGGACGAGTCCAGAGCACGAAGTCCTCGAACTCACGCCGCGAGTACGCCTGACCCTTGGCGCGCAGCAGTACCTCGCCACCGTCGGTCTTGACGGAACCTCCGGGGAGGTCGAGCGACGATCGTTGGACCGCCGTGACGACGTCGTCGAACGTCAAGCCGTGGCGCCGGAGCGTGTCCTCGCTGACCTCGATCGCGATCTCGAACGGCCGGGCGATCGAGAGTTCGACCTGCGTGATGCCGTCGAGCTGCGCGATCTCGTCGCGGATGCGCTGTCCCCAGTTGCGCAGCGAACGTTCGTCGGTGTTGCCGCTGACCGCGACGCTGAGCGTCTGGCGTCGGGGCTTGAGCTCGGTGATCACCGGTTGTTCGGCGTCCTCGGGCAGCGTGTCGAGTGCGTCGACCCGCGACTTGATGTCGTCGAGGGCCTCGGACGTGTCGGTGCCGACGATGAGTTCGGCGTTGATGAGCCCGATCCCTTCCGACGCCGTCGACTTGATCTCCTTGATCCCGTCGACGCCCCTGATCTCCTCCTCGATCCGCGAGCAGATCGACTCCTCGACCTCCTCGGGGGATGCGCTCGGATAGACGACGCTGACCGAGACGATGTTGGGTTGGAACTCGGGGAAGACCTCGCGCTTGGCCGAGAACGTCGAGATCAGACCGCCGACGAGGATCGCCAGCATCAACAGGTTCGCGGCGACCGGGTTGTAGACGAACCAGGAGACGGCCGACTTCATCGGTCACCTTCCGTCGGCTTGATGCGCACCAACATGCCGTCGATGACCGACTCGAGTCGAGTCAGGCAGAGGCGTTCGTCCTTCGCGACGCCGGCGCGGAGGTAGGCGAGATCGCGGGTCAGCCGCAGCGTCTCGACGGAGCGCACGCGCAGCCGGTCCATCTCGTCGACGATCCAGACCATCGAGTCCTCGTGCAGCGCCGCGCGCGGGATCACGAACACGTCGCCCGCCGTGATGCCGTGGATCGTGGCGTCCACGAACATGCCCACGAGCAACGGCGGTCGATCGGTCGGGTGGCCGCCGTTCTCCTGGCCGCGCGCGTACGGATCCTCGACGCGGGCGATCGCGTGCAGCATGCGGCTCGTCGGATCCAGCTCGCCCTCGGTGCGGACGATGCGGCCATGCCACTCGTGCGCGGCGCCGCCGAAGCGCCCGCGGATCGTCACTTCCGGACCGCGCTCCTGGTCGGACGCGTCGCGATAGTCGATCGGCAGGTCGAGGAAGGCGAGGTCGCCGTCCTGCAGCGGCAGTCGGATCTCGGCGTAGTCGACGGCGTAGATCTCCGCGAGCGTCGCTCCCGGCGTGACGTACTGCCCGAGGTCGACGCTCTTGGAGCGCACGCGGCCGGGGTACGGGGCGCGGATCGTCGTGCGTTCGAGGTCCCGCTCGCTGACTTCCAGGGCCGCCTTCGCGGCTTCGACGCGGGCGCGCGCCGCGGCGACCTGTGGCTCGCGGCGGACGAGCGGGGGTGCCGGGCCTTCGGCTGTCTCCTTCCACTCCTCGACCGACGACGCGGCTTCGGCGAGTTCGAACTCGAGCGCCTGTTCGGCCGAAGCGATGTCCGCGCGGCTGCGGACGACCGCGAGCTCGTAGTCCCGCGGGTCGATCCGCGCGAGGACGTCGCCCTCGTCGAAGAACGCTCCGACCTCGAGTTGCTGCGTGACCTCGACGATCTTGCCGCCGAGTTCGGCGATCAGCGTCGTCGACCGCGGGGCTCGTACCGTGCCGTTGGCCTCCACCGAGAGTTCGACGTTGGACGGAGCCAACGAGACGACCTCGACCAGCGGCGGGGGCACGTTCGGCGTCACCGTCTCCGCGGTCGAGCGGCTCTGGATCAGCATGGCCGCGATGGCCACTCCGATGCCGAGCACGAGCAGGACGACGGCGACACGGGCCAGGATTCGCATCGAGTTCATGAGTCGGTTTCCTCGGTCTCGGTCGGCTGCAGCGGGATGCCTCCGCCGAGCGCGAGCAACAGGTCGATTCGATTGGCGAGCCGGCGGTGGCGCATCGCCAGGAGTCCGCGTCGTGCGGCGACGTCGCGGCGTTGGGCTTCGAGCAACGTCACGATGTCGATCAAGCCGCGGTCGTAGCGGTCGCCGGACAGGTCGCGCGCCGCCGCGGCCTCACGGCTCGCTCGATCCAGGTGCGTCTCGGCGTCGGCGAGCTGCGTCGCGGATGCAAGGTGGGTCTCGACCTCGGAGAGGGCTCGGAGCACCGCGCCGGCCCACGTGGCGAGAGCCTCGTAGCGGCGGGCATCGGCGGCGTCGACCTGGGCCTGGCGTCGGCCCTGGTCGACGAGCGGCGCGAGCACGTTGCCGGCGAGCGACCAGACGCGGAAGTCGCCGTCGAGCAGGTCGGCGACGTCGTCGCTGCGGGTGCCGCCCGACGCGGTCAGGCTGATCGTGGGATAGCGCGCGGCCTTCGCGGCACCGAGCGCGGCGTCGGCCGCCGCCAGTCGCCGCTCGGCCGCGACGAGGTCCGGGCGCCGCGACAGGACGTCGGCCGGGATGCCGGCGGGGATTCGCTCGGGCAACGTCGGCAGTTCGGTGCGTTCGGCGACCTCGCCGTCGGGGTAGGTGCCGATCAGGACCTGCAATGCGCGGGTCGCGTGCTCGAGGACCTCGCGACGTTCCGCGAGCTCGGCCTCGGCGTTGGCGTGTTCGGTGCGCGCGAGCCGTACGTCGAGCGACGAGCGCACGCCGCGTTCGAAGCGGCGCTGGATCCGCGCGGCCGATTCCCCGAACGACTTCGCGGAGTGCTCGGCGAGCTCGACCTGACCGCGTGCCTCGACGACCGCGAACCAGGCCTTCCCCGTCTGCGC